>NZ_AZQX01000250.1:0-17183 GCF_000568385.1 Halomonas sp. BC04 | reverse complement strand
AGCAGGCCGGCGACGGCCTTGGCCGCGTCCAGCACGCTGCCGCCGCCGATGGCGACCACGACGTCGATGGCGTGTTGCCGATGCTCAGCGACGATGGTATCCACCCGCTGCGGCGAGGGTTCACCCTCGATGGTGACGTGATGCCGGACGGAACCCTGCGCTTCGAGGGCCGCGACCAGCTCGTCCCAGTGGTGCGAAGCGACGAAGGAGCGCTTGCCCGTCACCACCAGGACCTGCTTGCCCTGTTCGGCGATCAGCCAGGCAGGCGCGTGATGCCGCCGGCACCGAACTGGATATCCGGAAGGCGCGCGATACGGAAAGCGTCGATACGCTGGGGAAAGGAAGCTGTCATGGCCGGCCCGCTATTCAAGTTATTGGGGTGAAGCCCACTATAAGCAGCGGCGAAACGCTGAACAAATCGCCGAGCGAGATGAAGCACAAGGCGCACGGAGCACAGGAACCGAAGCATATGGGGTATATGTGAGGATTCCGAGCACCGCGCAACGCAGTGATTCGCTCGCGCAGGCATTTTGTTCAGTGTTTCCCTAGCGCCAGCGCTCGAGCAACTGGTAATACCACATCCCAACGGCCAGCAGCGGATTGCCGAGGGCATCCCCGAACGGCACCTTGACGTGACGACAGGCGGCAAAGGTATCGAACTCCTCCAGGTGACCGGCCATCGCCTTGGCCATGATCTCGCCGACGATGTGTGACGTGGCCACACCGTGCCCCGAGTAGCCCTGGGCATAAAAGACCGTGTCGGAAATCCGGCCCAGCATGGGGATGCGATTGACCACGATGCCGGCCATGCCCTGCCAGGCGTAGTCGATCGGCGTGCCCTTGAGCTGCGGAAAGGTGGCCTCCAGACGCGGGCGCAGTTCGGTGGCAATGTCGGGGGAGTCCTTGCCTGAATAGTTCGCGCCGCCACCGAACAGCAGCCGGCCGTCGGCGGTAAGGCGATAGTAGTCGAGGACGAAGCGGCAGTCGTACACCGCCAGGTCGTGGGGGTTGATGGCCTCGGCGAGCCCCCCCAGCGGTGCGGTGGTGACAATGCCCAGCGAGGCCGGAAACAGCTTGCCGCCCAGGCGGCGGCGCTCCAGGCGGTGATAGGCATTACCTGCCAGCAGTACCCGGTCGGCGTGGACCTTGCCGTGCGCGGTGATCACGGCGGGCGAGGGGCCGTGCTCGATGCGCACGACCGGCGAGTGCTCGAAGATCCGCGCGCCCATTGACTCGGCGACACGAGCCTCGCCCAGGCACAGGTTGAGTGGATGCAGGTGCAGGTTGCAGCGGTTGAGCAGGCCGCCGTGGTAGCACTCGGTGCGAATGGCTTCGCGCACCTGGCGGCCATCCAGTAGCTCGACGTGTTCGCCCATGCCGCGGGCCTGGCAGGCCTCGAAGTCGGCCTCGAGCGCCGTCATGTGGGCGGGCTTCCATGCTGCCTGCAAGTGCCCCTGCTTGAGATCGCAGGGGATGGCATATTTATCGACCCGTTCGCGAATGATGCGCTGGCCGCGCCATCTCAGGTCCCAGACGAAGTCCTCGGCGGCCTTGCCCAGAGTGCGGCGCATCTGCTTGCGCATGGCCGCTTCCCCCGAGAGGCTGCCGGTGACCTGGCCGCCATTGCGGCCGCTGGCGCCCCAGCCGAYCTTGTTGCCCTCGACGATGGCGACCCGGTAGCCGCGCTCGGCCAGTTCCACCGCCGTGGCGACGCCGGTAAAGCCGCCGCCGACGATGGCTACGTCGACGGTCACTTCGCCCGCGAGCTGCGGATAGTTCGATTCCTCGTGAATCGTTGCGGAGTAGTAGGAGTCGCAGCGAGGGCTGGGCATGAAGGCTCCTGTCAGCAAGTGTCGAATATACTTAACGCCATGCTAGCACAGGCTGGGTCGTGTCATGCCAGCGCGGAAACCGCCAGTCATGGCCGGGGCTGGCTTTCCAAGGTGCCTTTGGCGAGAGGGAAGTCAGCCAGGTAGCGTGTCAACTGCTGTGCCAGGGTATCGCCGGCCCGCTCGGCGTGGCGACGCGCCAGTCGCTCCGCCCGGCTGGCATCGCCGTCGATGATCGCGTCGAGAATCGCCTCATGCTCTTCCCATACGCGCCTGGGAGGCGAGGCGGCATCCAGTACGGCACCCATGGCGCGTCGAAGGTGGTGCCAGTGGGTCGCAACGGTCTCTTCGATCAAGGGGTTGCCCGACAGCCGATATATCAGGCGATGGAAGGCCATGTCGGCTGCGATCATTGCCAATGGCTGTGCGCCGTCGCAGGCCTTGCGTCCCGCCTCGATCAGGGTTCGACCATGTCGCTGCGCCTCGTCGGGAGCGCGGAGGGCTGCTTCTCGGGCGGCGAGACCATCCAGCGAGGCGCGCACCTGGTAGAGGTGACGGACGTGAGTGGCACTCAGCGGTGCCACCTTGACGCCGCGACGCCCCATGGCGCAGACGAAGCCTTCGTTCTTGAGTAGCTGGATGGCCTGGACGATGGGCTGTCGCGACACGCCCAGCCGCTTGGCAAGCGCATCCTGGTTGAGGCGGGCATCAGCCGGCAGTTCGCCGCTGCAGATGGCGTCCAGCAGGGACAAGTGCACGCGCTGTACCAGCTGGGTGGGAGTCGGAAGGGCTTCCATGCGCGTTTCCTATGATAAATACCGTATTTCGTATACGAAAAATAGATCGTAACTCCCCGCTGAGTCAATCGCCGCCTTGAGGTGGCTGTCGAAGTGTTCAGCAGAGGGCATTTTGGCCTGCACTTTGCGCTCCGGGCCTCAGCCGGTAGAATGGTGGTTTGCTTTCGTGGTCGGCACGTCCGTGGGTGGTATTCGCGGCGTGAAGGCACATTCAGATCGGCTGCCAGCCAGCCAGCTGCAAGGACTCCGCGCTGCATGAGCTATCAGGTTCTGGCCCGCAAGTGGCGGCCTCGCACATTTCATGAACTGGTCGGGCAGGAGCATGTCCAGCGAGCCCTGGTCAATGCGCTCGACCAGGGGCGCCTGCATCACGCCTATCTTTTTACCGGTACTCGAGCGTCGGCAAGACGACATTGGCAAGAATACTTGCCAAGTGCCTCAACTGCACGGCCAAGGGCCATGGCGAGGAGGGCGTGACCTCGACTCCCTGCGGCGAGTGTGATAGCTGTCGGGCCATCGACGAGGGGCGCTTCGTCGACCTGATCGAGGTGGATGCCGCTTCGCGCACCAAGGTGGAGGATACCCGCGAACTGCTCGATAACGTCCAGTACGCGCCGACCCAGGGCCGCTACAAGGTGTATCTCATTGATGAGGTGCACATGCTCTCCACCAGCAGCTTCAATGCCCTGCTCAAGACGCTGGAAGAGCCGCCGCCCCACGTCAAGTTCCTGCTCGCCACCACCGACCCACAGAAGCTGCCTCCGACGGTGCTGTCGCGTTGCCTCCAGTTTACGCTCAAGAACATGCCACCCGAGCGTATCGTCGAGCATCTGGGCAAGGTGCTCGTGGCGGAGCAGGTCGGCTTCGAGGAGAGTGCGCTGTGGCTGCTGGGCAAGGCGGCCGATGGCTCCATGCGGGATGCCATGAGCTTGACCGACCAGGCCATTGCGTTTGGCCAGGGGCGGATATGCCACGCCGATGTGGCCGCCATGCTGGGTACGCTGGATCACCGTCATGTGGTGGCCCTGGTCGAGGCGCTGGCCGAGG
This sequence comes from Halomonas sp. BC04, assembly GCF_000568385.1. Taxonomy (NCBI): domain Bacteria; kingdom Pseudomonadati; phylum Pseudomonadota; class Gammaproteobacteria; order Oceanospirillales; family Halomonadaceae; genus Halomonas; species Halomonas sp. BC04. Next base: position 13,510 of record NZ_AZQX01000250.1, on the reverse strand, counting down.
TTGATGCGGCCCGGGTACTGAACGAGGTGTCCCAGCTGGCGGAACAGGGCCCGGACTTCGCCGCAGTGCTCGACGATGTCACCGGTGTGCTGCACCGCCTGGCGGTGGCCCAGATGGTGCCCGGGGCGCTGGACAACGGCCATGGCGACCGCGACCTCCTGCTGGCGCTGGCTGCACGTTTCACCCCCGAAGACATACAGCTCTATTACCAGATCGGTATCCAGGGGCGCGGCGACATGGCTCACGCTCCCGACCTGCGTACCGCCCTGGAGATGACACTGTTGCGGATGCTGGCCTTCCGTCCCCAGGGTGTGCCTCAGCCTGCGAAGACACCGCTGCCCCTGCGGGGGGAGCCTGGCCCGGTCACTCCGCCAGATGCCGGCGCTGGCGGCCCGGGTGACATTCCCCCCCCTGACGAGGCGCCTGCCGCCGCAAGGCGAGAGAACCTCGACTCCCCTGGCTCGGCAAGGGGGGCAGCAACTTCTACAGCACCAGTATCGCCAAAAGGAGAGGGTGGATTGCCGGATGTCGACGGCCCGGTGAACCGCCAGTCGAAGGCCGAAGTGCCTGCGGCACAGGACCGGTTCGAGGCGCCGCCGCCCTGGGAGGAGTCGTTGCCGGATGACTCAGCAGCACTCTCCGTAACGGTGGATGCCCTGAATCATGGCCCGGAGGAGGCGGGGCAGGATGTGTCGGAGAATGAAGCGCATGGCGAGGTGGCCTTGGCCGCCGCACCGACGCCACTCCCGACTGCCGATGAGCCTGCCGCCGACACTGATGCGGCCGTCTCCAGGCCGACGGCTGACACCGCATCGACTGTCGTACCCGAGCCCACCGCTGTCGCTGATACGGATGTAACGTCGGCGACGCAGCCTTCCGTCTCGGCCGATATGCCGGTGGAAGCCGGCGATTCTGCGTGCTTCAGCCATGCGGCCTGGCTGGAGCGTTTCGATTCCCTGGGACTGGGCGGCTTGACACGCAACCTGGCGGCTCATTGTGTGGTCGAATCAGATAATGGTAGTCGTTTGATACTCCGGTTGGACCCCTCCCAGGAGGCCATGAATGCCGAGATCCATGTTCGACGTGTGCGGGAAGCTCTGGCCGGCATCGGTGTGATGCGGCAGCTGACCATAGAAGCGGGGCCCTTGCCGGAGGCGGTCGAGACACCGCGCCAGCGTGCCGACCGCACTGCCGCCGAGCGGCATGCCGTGGCGGTGGAGGCCCTCGAGCGCGACCCGCATGTACGCCAGTTGCAGGAGGCGTTCGGTGCACGTCTCATCACTTCCAGTGTCAAGCCGGCTGATACATCGCAGCGGGCCTGAGCCCGAGCAGTCGCTTTAGCCAAACGAGAGGAACGACCATGATGAAAGGTGGAATGGGCAACCTGATGAAGCAGGCCCAGGAGATGCAGGAAAAGATGCAGCGCGTCCAGGAGGAGGTCGCCAAGGCCGAGGTGACCGGAGAAGCCGGTGCCGGCATGGTCAAGGTGACCATGAATGGCCGCCATGACGTGAGCAAGGTCGATATCGACCAGAGTGTCATGGAGGAGGACAAGGAGCTGCTCGAGGATCTGCTGGCAGCTGCGGTGAACGATGCCGTGCGCAAGGTGGAGGTCAGCTCCCGTGAAAAGATGGAGGAGGCGACGGCAGGGCTTAATCTGCCACCGGGCTTCAAGATGCCTTTCTGACCGATGAGTTTCTCTCCCCTGGTCGAGCGGTTGATGGAGTCGCTGCGCGTCCTGCCCGGCGTAGGACCCAAGACCGCGCAAAGAATGGCCATGCACCTTCTCGAGCGTGACCGGGATGGCGGCCGTCGCCTGGCCGCGGTGCTGGAACAGGCGCTGGAAGAGGTCGGCTACTGCCGTCGCTGCCGTACGCTCACCGAAGAAGAGATCTGCTCCATCTGTTCCAGCGGGCGGCGGGATGATGCCCTGCTCTGCGTGGTGGAGTCGCCGGCCGACCAACTTGCCATCGAGGAGGCCGGCGGCTACCGCGGTCGCTACTTCGTGCTCCATGGCCACCTCTCGCCGCTGGACGGCATTGGCCCGGAAGATATCGGTCTGGAGCAGCTCGAAGCGCGGGTGGCCGAGGGCGGCGTGACGGAGGTTATCCTGGCAACCAACCCCACCGTGGAGGGTGAAGCCACGGCGCACTATATTGCTGCGCAGCTCTCACCCCATGGTGTGTCGCTTTCTCGTCTTGCCTATGGCGTTCCCATGGGGGGCGAACTGGAATATGTCGACGGTGGCACGCTCAGCCGCGCGTTCAATGGTCGCCTGCCGTTTCGCGGCGACTGAATCACTTCTCCCATTGCCGGATGACTGCATGTCCCTGACCCCCGAGATTCGCTGGATCGATTCGCCCGACGCCCTCGACGCTGCTTGTGCCGACGTCGTTGATGCCTCGGTAATTGCCCTGGATACCGAGTTCTTCCGTGAAAAGACCTTCCATCCAGTGCCGGCGCTGATCCAGTTCTCCGCCGGTGGTCCAGCCTGGTTGATCGATCCCCAGGCCGTGGACTGCACCGATGCCTTTCGACGCTTGCTGGGCAACGGACCGCTAAAGTTGTTGCACGCCAGCAGCGAGGATCTCGAGGTGCTGGCTCACTGGGCCGGCGGACCGGTTGCGCCCCTGATTGACACCCAGATCGCTCAATCCCTGCTGGGAGAAGATGCGGCCATGGGTTATCAGCGCCTGGTCGAGCACTGGACCGGCGAGGTGCTGCCCAAGGATGAGACGCGCTCCGATTGGCTGGTGCGCCCATTGAGCGAATCCCAGTGCCTCTATGCGGCCCTGGACGTGGTCTTTCTTCTCAAGGTCTGGGAGCACCAGCGCGAGGCCCTCGAACGCTTGGGCCGCATGGAGTGGCTGGAGGCCGACTGTAGCGAGCTGGTAGCCCAGGCGCTGCGCAGCGAGGGAGCGGATGGGCAGTGGTATCTGCGGCATCGCCAGCTGTGGCGGCTCTCCCCCCGTCAGATGGAGGCCTACCGACTCTTGACGATATGGCGGGAAGGCGAGGCACGGCGACGCAACCTGCCGCGGGGATGGCTGGTCAATGACCGAGTCCTCTACGGCATCGCCGAGCGCATGCCGGAAAACCGTTACCAGTTGGCCGAAGTCGACGACATCAAGCCGGGGCTGATCAAGCGCGATGGCGAGACCTTCCTGGGACTGGTGAAGCAGGCCCGGGATGCCGAGGATGAAACCTTGCCCCCCGCGCTGCCTTCCCCCATGGACCCGGCTTTCAAGCGACGACTCAAGGCGCTCAAGCGGGTGGTCAACGAGGAGGCCGAACGGCTGGGCCTGGCACCTGAGGTGTTACTGCGTCGCCGTGACCTCGAGGCCATTGTGACCGCCAACCTGAAGGGCGAAGTGCTGCCCTTGCCGGGTGGGTGGCGGGGCGAACGCCTCGCCGAGGCACTCCATAACGCGCTCTTCGAGGTGGATGCGTCATGACCGATGATCGTATGAAAGGCGACAAGCTGCTGTGTGAGATATTCAAGAGTTCGCGCAAGGAGGAGATGTATCTCTACGTGGACAAGCGGCAGGGATTGAAGGAGGTGCCCGAGGCACTGCTTGAGCGCTTCGGCAAGCCGGTCCCGACCCTGACGCTGATCCTGACGCCGGACAAGCCGATGGCCCGCGCCAAGGCGAGCGATGTCATCGCGGCCATTCGTGAGCAGGGGTATTACTTCCAGATGCCGCCGGCCAAGGAGGAGTATCTGATGGATCTTTACAGGACCCCCACCGAGGCCCGCTATTGATGAAACAAATGGCTGCACGGGCGAATCGCTATGTTGCCCGAATCCTCGGAATCCTCACATATACCCCATATGCTCCGGATGACTCGAAACCTTCGGTTTCTCGCTCCTTCGGAGCCATCCTTCGGATGTTTGTCGCTTCGCTCGGTTCTGCGTTTCGGGCGCCTTGCGCTTCATCCCGTTCGCGAATTTGTTGGTATTGATATGCGTGAACGATTCTGGGAGCACTATCCCCTCGAGGAGCTTACCACCGAGGAGTGGGAGGCCCTGTGCGATGGTTGCGGCCAGTGCTGCCTTCTCAAGTATCAGGACGACGACAGCGGTGACTTGGCCGTCCTGGGCGTAGCCTGTGAGCTGCTCGATATCCATAGCTGCCGCTGCAGCGACTATGCCAATCGTCAATCCCGGGTGCCTGACTGTACGCGGCTGACGCCCGAGCGCATCGACGAATTCCGCTGGTTACCCAGATCCTGTGCCTATCGCCGTGTGGCGGAGGGACGCAAGCTGGCTGCCTGGCATCCGCTCATCTCCGGGGACCCGGAGCGCGTCCACCGCAAGGGGGTCAGCGTGCGCAGCTTTGCCATCTCTCATCGGGATGTGCCTGATGATCAGCTGGAAGACCACATTATTGCCATCCTGCCGATTGACGGCTGACCACCTGTTGAAGCCTGGCTGAAAGCCAACGGGCCCGTCTCGTTGGTGCGCCAGGCATGGTGTTCATGATGCTGCTTCCGAGGGTGGGGCTCGGCATGGCTCGGGGGTGGAAGCCCCCTGCGAATCCTGAATGAGCCGCCGTATGCGAAGCCCTGATCCCATCCCTATTCGATCAGCCTGTTCCAGTGTAACTGCTGCCAGCCAGCCCCAGAGCCCAGAGGATGAAGGCATCCTGGCGTGCATTGTCGTGCCAGGCCTTGAACCGTCCCGAGGCGCCACCATGGCCGGCATCCATGTCAGTGCGAAGCAGCACCGGCCCGCGGGCCGAGCCTAGTTCGGTGACTCGGGCATAGAGCTTGGCGGGCTCCCAGTAGGGTACCCGGGAGTCGTGCCAGCTGCCTTGGAGAAACAGGGCCGGATAGGGCTGGGCCGAGAGGTTGTCAAGGGGGGAGTAGCTGCGGATATGCCGACGCATGTCCGGGATCTCGGGGTTGCCCCACTCCGTGTACTCCGCTGTGGTTAGAGGCAGGTCCGGATTTTCCATGGTGCGCAGGACATCGACGAAGGGGACGTCCAGAACAGCGGCGCAGAATGCTTCGGGGGCAAGGTTGAGGCTGGCACCCACCAGCAGGCCGCCCGCACTGGCGCCGTAGGCTGCAATGCGCTCCCCGTCGCTGAAGCCTGATCGACCAGGGCGTTTCGCGCCGCCAGGAAGTCGCGGAAGCTGTTTTCCTTGTGCTCCATCTTGCCGGCGAGATACCAGGGCTCACCGCGGTCGCCGCCGCCGCGGACATGGGCAACGGCGAAGGCCACTCCGCGGCTGAGCAGTTCGAGGCGTGCTACCGAGAACCAGGGGTCGAGTACCTCGCCGTAGGCCCCATAGCCATAGAGCAGGGTGGGAAGCGGATGCCCGGCCAGGTCGGCACGCATCACCACCGAGACGGGAATCCGCTCGCCATCGTGGGCCGTGGCCCAGATCCGCTGGCTGGAGAGGTCGTTGGGCTGCAAGTCGCCATGGATCGTCTGGGTTTTCACGACTCGCCGTTCGCCGCTATCCAGGTCGTGCTCCAACCAGCGAACCGGCATGACGAAGGACTCCTCGCGCAAGCGTAGCCGGCGGCTGGCGAAGTGCGGCACATCCCCCAGCATCAGGCTGCAAGGGGACTCGGGCAGTGGCAGCCGCTCATCGCGGGTGAGGGCATGGTGTGGATCGAGTTCAATGACGCGTACATGGACCTGCGCTTCGCGGTGGTCACGTTCGGTCAATATCAGCCCCCAGGCGAAGGCATCGACACCTTCCAGCGTGACATTCTCACGGTTTGCTACCAGCGGTTGCCAGTCGGCACCGGGGTCTGCCTCGTCCACCCTGTCCAGTCGAAAGTGCGGTGCACCTCGGTTATGAAGGACGTAGAAGTGGCCGGGACGATGCTCCACGCCATATTCCACGCCTTTTTCCCGTGGGCGGAAGCAGCAAGGGGCGACGCCGGGATCCCTGGCGGGGACCAGATAACATTCACTGGTGTCCTTGGAGGCACAGTCCAGTACCAGCCATTCCCGTGAGCGAGTCTTGCCCAGGCCGACCCAGAATTCGGGGTCCGCTTCCTGCAGCATGCATGTCGGTTCATCCGCCCGGGGAGTGCCACCGGCTTCCAGGATGAGAGGCAGCCGCCAGATGCTGTCCGGGCGCTGTGTCGCATCGAAACGGGTGAATAGTAGCGTGCGATTATCCTCGGCCCAGCTCAGCTCCGAGCCGATGTCGTCGAGTAGTGCAATCGGCTCGCCGCAAGGCAGGTGCTTGATATAGAGTGTGTAGCGCTCATCTCCGCTGATATCCTCGGTCCAGGCAAGCCACTGCTCGTCCGGCGACAGGGCCATGTCACCGAGCTCGAGGAAACGCTGCTGTTCCGCTCGGGCATGCAGGTCGAGGAAGGGGATGGCCTCCTGCTCGCGGTCGTTGGGATGGCGCCACCAGACCGGATAGTCGGCATCGGCGGCCGTCTCGCTCCAGTAGGTGTAGTGGTCCAGCGCCGTTCGCAGGCCGTGGACGGCGAGCTCCCGGCGTGCCAGGTGGCCGTGATAGAGACGCTCCACCAGGCCGTCGAGTGGCATCATCCAGGCACGGCACTCCCGGTTGGCCGCCTCGAGGAACGCGCCGACGTTCGGATCGTCACGATTCTCCAGCCAGTGCCATTCTGGATCTTCTGCACGGCGAAATCGGCTGACGGGGGAAGAGAGCCCGTCGGCTGACGGGGCATCGCGGGTGTGAGGGGGTGGCTGTGCTTTCATTGGGTCGCGTGTACCATACTCAATAACGAATTCCATCCTGTGCGGTCCGCCTCTCGGCGGGTCGAAGCGCTGAAAAGAGGTATCGATGCTGACGACCGATTCGATGTCCCTACTATGGCTGACCTATCTGGGTTTGTCGCTGGTGATACTCGTCACCGGCTATCTGGGGCTGGCCTTCCTGCCGCGCGTGTTGCGGCTGCCTCTCACCTGGGCGGTGGCGGGCATATTGTGGGTGCCTACGCGCTTTCGCTTGCCGCTGGTGGAGGAGGGCGAGTTCTATACCGGGATGGCACCGGCCGTGGTAGTGGCTGCCGTCGCCTTTCTCGAGCGCAATGGCTCAGTCTTGATGTCATCGGCGCTGCTGGTGGCGGCCGGCGCCGGGCTTGGAATTGCCCTTGGGCTGCTGCAATGGCGGATGCTGCTCCCGGCCGGTGACTATACGCACATCGATGATGACAATAGCAATGGGCGTGATGGCCGCGACGGCGGAAAATCCCGCGAGCCGCGCGAACGCCGTGAGCCGATGATCGGCTAGGGAGCTCCCGATGGGGAGGGTGTGGCAAAAGAGATGGCCTGGGCTGGCGGTGCTGCTGCTGGTACAGCACTGCTGTCGGGTAGCCTTCATGCGGTGCCACTCGAAGAGCGGCCGGACGTCAGGGTGATCATCGACGTCTCGGGTAGCATGCGCCATAACGACCCTGAACAGTTGGCGGCGGAGGCGCTGGAGCTCCTGGTGGCCTTGTTGCCCAGCGGGGCGAGAGCCGGTGTCTGGACCTTCGGCGAGCATGTGGAGATCGCGCTGGCACCGGGGCCGGTCACTGCCGAGTGGCGGGAAGGGGCGATGGCGCTGGCGCCCAGGCTGGTGGAGTATGAGCAATTCACCGATATCGAGTCCGCCATCCGTGAGGCGGCGGCTCCCGAGACTCATGGCCATCGCCATCTGGTATTGCTGACGGATGGGGTGATCGACCTCCCTCCCAGGTTCGGCGCCAAGCCGGCCATCGACGATGCCTCCCGACGGACATTGCTGGAGTCCCTCGGCCCTCGGCTGGCTGTGGAAGATGTCGCGATTCATGCTATCGCCTTCTCCGGTGAGGCCGACCTGGACCTGGTGGAACGATTGTCTCAGCAGACCGGCGGCTTGTCGGCACCGGTGGAGAGCCCGGATGCCCTGCTGGGCGCCTTCCTCAACATCTTCGATCGTATCTTCCCCAGCGACCGCATCCCTTTCACCGACGATCAGTTTCTCGTCGAGTCGGGCCTGGATGGATTCACGGCCCTGCTGTTTCGTGAAGCATTGGGCGAGGCCGGCGACCGTGACAGGGTGCCTCCGGTTCTGATCGCACCGGATGGCAGTCGGTTCACGGTGGACTCCCCCCCTGCTGGTGCCACCTGGCGAAGCGAGACCCGCTATGACCTGGTGCAGGTCCCCGACCCCATGCCGGGACGGTGGCGCCTGGAAGGGGAGGTGGAGCAGAGTAGTCGGATCAGCATCGATGCACCACTCAGCCTGCAGACCAGTCCAGTCCCCGGTACGCTCTACCTGGGCTTCGACGTGCCTGTCGAGGCCTGGCTGACTCAAGACGGGGAGAGGGTGGTGCAGGACGCGCTGCCGGCTTATCTGGAGGTGACGGCGCTCTTGCAGGACGATGCCGGCTCGACCCAATCGGCGGTGGTGCTGGAGCAGGTGGAAGAGCGATTCGTCGGCACCTTGCCGGCCCCTGCGCTGACGGGCACGGCACAGTTGGTGATTCGCGCCGAGGGACAGGGCTTCAGGCGTCAGCGGATGCAGGCGGTCAATGTCTTGCCGGCTATCGCCGCGCGGCACGAGGTGGAGAGTGAACGAGTCATGCTGGCGGCCGAGCATCCATTGCTGGATCACGACAACACGCGGCTGCATGGGCAGCTGCAGGGGGTTCGACTGGACGCCGAGTCGCAGGCGGCACGGCGTTGGCTGATCGGGCTGCCGGAGCTGGATCCCGGTCTCAGCCAGCCTCTGCTGTTACGTGCCGAGGTGACTCTCGATGGTGAAACACGTGAGCTGCACCTGCCCAGGCTATTGCTCTTCCCACAGGGCGAGACGGCGATCGACCAGGCTGCAGCCCCTGCAGCACTGCGCATCGAGCGCTTCCATGAGGCGTTGGACCCGGTTCGCGAACCGCGCGCTCCCGCGGCTGAGGCCGGTGGCATGGATCGGTTCCTCACCCTGGTGGAGCGGTTCCCACGCCTGGCCAAGGTCAATGGGACGACTGGCGGCCCATGCTGGATAGACAGCTCGAGGCCGGCCGGCACGACCCGCGTATTTGGGGACTGCTTCTGTTGGTCGCCGTTGTGTTGTTGCTGGGCCTGGCCTGGCGGCGTCAGCAGCAGCGCTCGCGGCGACCACGTGTGACGACGAAGCACCGGGAGGAGCCGCATGTGTGAATTGTTGGGTATGAGTGCCAACGTGCCCACGGATATCTGCTTCAGCTTCACCGGCTTTCTGCATCGCGGCGGCGGCACCGGGCCGCATCGGGATGGCTGGGGTATCGCCTTCTACGAAGCGGGGGGCTATCGGGACTTTCGTGATCCGCACCCCTCGGTTCGTTCGCCGATCGCCCGGCTGATCACCGACTATCCGATCAAGTCTCATATCGTCATCAGCCATATTCGTCAGGCCAACGTGGGGGAGGTGCGCCTGGCCAACACCCACCCCTTTACCCGGGAAATGTGGGGGCGTACCTGGTGCTATGCCCATAATGGCCAGCTCGAAGGATGGCAGGCTCTGCCATTGAGCTTCTATCGCCCGGTGGGCGATACCGACAGCGAACATGCCTTCTGTTGGCTGCTGGCCGAGTTGCGTCACCGTCATCCCGATCCCCCGGAGCAAGGCGAAGCGTCGGAACTCTGGCGGTTGCTTCATTCGCTTTGTGAACGGTTGCGCAGCCTGGGGGTCTTCAACCTGCTGTTGGCGGACGGTGAGTATCTTTACACCTATTGCTCCACCAAGCTGGCTCATATCACCCGACGAGCCCCCTTCGGCAAGGCCGAGCTTTCCGATGCCGAACTGACGGTGAACTTTGCCGAGCACACCACCTCCGAGGACGTGGTGTCGGTGGTGGCCACGGAGCCGCTGACCTGCAACGAGGCGTGGGAGCGAATGATGCCCGGGGAGCTGTTGGTCTGGCGCCACGGGAAAATCGAGGCCCGCCTCGGGCCGGATGGCGAGGTCGGCTGACATCAGTGCCGATCGCTGCGCGGAAGCCCAGCTTGCCTTTTTGTCAATTATTGCCCAGCTTGGTGAACAGCAGCTTGCCAAAGGGACGGATGGCTCGGATATGAACGTCTGTTTCAATCGACCGTTTTACAGTGACGTGGCGCCTGGTATATCGTAGGTGCTTGCGACAATAAAAACTGTCGATGCTCGATGGTGAGCGACCGACGTCGACGATGCTGCGGAGATATTGCTGATGAGTGAGCACGCCAACACCCATATCTTGACTGGCCCCGAGTTGAAGGGGATGGAGAATTACCGGTCGCTCATGGATGTCTTTCATGAGGCAGTGAAGCGGTTTGGCGATAACCCTGCCTTCACCTGCATGGGCCAGACCCTCACCTTCACCGAACTGGACAAGCTTTCCGGCGATTTTGCGGCCTGGTTGCAGCATGAGACCGGACTACAGCCGGGGGACCGCATCGCCATTCAACTGCCCAATGTGCTGCAGTTCCCGGTGGCGGTCTTCGGCGCCATGCGTGCCGGCCTGGTGGTGGTCAATACCAATCCGCTCTACACCGAGCGCGAGATGGCCCACCAGTTCAAGGACTCCGGTGCCCGGGCGATACTCATCCTCGCCAACATGGCCGACAAGCTCGAGAAGGTCCTCGATCGTACCGACATCGAGCACGTGCTGGTCACCGAACTTGGCGACCTGCACGGGTTTCCCAAGCGCTACCTGATCAATGCCGTGGTCAAGTATGTCAAGAAGATGGTGCCCTCTTACTCGCTGCCCATGGCCGTGCCCTTTCGCAAGGCGCTGAAAGACGGTGCTTCACGCAATCATCGTGAGGTCGAGCGTGAACTGGACGATATTGCGGCGCTGCAGTACACCGGCGGTACCACGGGCATGCCCAAGGGCACCATGCTGACCCACTGCAACCTGGTAGCCAACATGCTCCAGGCGGATGCGGCCATCGGCCCGGGCCTGGACGAGGGCAAGGAGGTGGTGATCGCGCCGCTGCCGGTCTACCACATCTACACCTTTACCGTGAACTGCCTGTTCCTGATGAAGACCGGCAACCACTCGATCCTGATCACCAACCCCCGCGACCTGGACAACTTCGTCAAGGAGTTGCAGAAGATCAAGTTCACGGCCTTCATCGGGCTTAACACCCTGTTCAATGCCCTCTGCAATCGCGACGACTTCCGCAAGCTGGACTTCTCACGCCTGCACCTGACCATTTCCGGGGGCATGGCGTTGACCAAGGCGACGGCAGAACGCTGGAAGGAGGTGACGGGGTGCTCCATTGCGGAGGGCTATGGTCTCACCGAGACCGCACCGGTGGTCAGCTTCAACCCGATTGACGCCATCCAGCTCGGCACCATCGGCAAGCCGGTGGCCGGGACCTCCGTGAAGGTGGTGGATGGCGATGGCAATGATCTGCCGCTGGGCGAGCCTGGGGAGCTGTGCGTCAAGGGGCCCCAGGTCATGAAGGGGTACTGGAACCTCGATGAGGAAACCGCCAAGGTGTTGAGCGATGACGGCTGGTTCTCGACCGGTGACATCGCCGTGCTGCAGGAGGATGGCTACATCAAGATCGTGGATCGCAAGAAGGACATGATTCTGGTGTCGGGCTTCAACGTCTATCCCAACGAGATCGAGGATGTGGTCGCGGCGCACCCCGGCATCGTCGAGTCGGCCGCCGTCGGCATTGCCGACGAGGGCAGCGGCGAGGCGGTCAAGCTGTTCGTGGTCGCCAAGGACGAGAGCCTCGATGAGAAGGCGCTGCGCGAATGGTGCAAGAAGGAGCTGGCCGCCTACAAGGTGCCCAAGTTCGTGGAATTCCGCGATGAGCTGCCGAAGACCAACGTCGGCAAGGTGCTGCGTCGTCAGCTGCGCGACGAAGAGCACGAGAAGCAGGGAGAGCAGAAGGCCTGACATACACGGGTCACTGCCAGGTGTCATTAGGCGCGACCCGCCGCTGAGCGTTACAATGACCTGCCCGTTCCGGCCTGCCCGGATCGGGCAGGTTTTTTTCATTTGCGCGAGGATCTCGTGACCACCGCAATTCGTCCTGGTTCTACTTCGACTCCTCCGGAGCACAATGAGCTCGATCGTCTCTACCAGGCGCTCGACGCTGTCATGCTGCGCGACCGTGCCGGGCTCTTGCGTCGGCTTGATGGGCTGGCGCGGCGCCTGAAGGAGGGCAAGCCGGTAGACCGCGGGCTGGCCGAAGCCGGACGGGCCGTCGAGCGTTCGACCGCGCTGGTTGCGCAGCGTGCGGCAAGGCCGGTGACGCTGGCCTATCCCGAGTCCCTGCCGGTGGTCGAACGGCGCGACGATATCCTTGCCGCCCTGCGCGAGCACCAGGTCGTGGTGGTGGCGGGGGAGACGGGGTCCGGCAAGACCACCCAGTTACCCAAGCTCTGCCTGGAGCTGGGGCTCGGGCGTCGTGGCCTGGTCGGCCATACCCAGCCGCGTCGGCTGGCGGCCCGCTCCGTGGCGACGCGGCTCGCCGAGGAGATGTCGGTGCCCCTGGGTGGGCAGGTGGGTTACCAGGTCCGTTTCACCGACGAGACCGGCGACGACACCCTGATCAAGCTGATGACCGACGGCATCCTGCTGGCCGAGACGCGCCACGACCCGGATCTCACCCGTTACGAAGCGATCATCATCGACGAGGCCCACGAGCGCAGTCTCAATATCGATTTTCTGCTCGGCTACCTGAAGCGGCTGTTGGTACGGCGCCCCGACCTCAAGGTGATCATCACCTCGGCCACCATCGATGTGGAACGCTTTGCCGCGCATTTCGCCCTGCCCGGCGAGGATGGCAAGCCAAGGCCGGCACCGGTGGTGGAGGTCTCGGGTCGCACCTATCCGGTTGAGGTGCGCTATCGCCCCCTGGCGCGTGAAGCCGACGACGAGGCCGACCGAACCCTGCAGGAGGGTATCCTTCACGCGGTGGAGGAGATCGAGGCCGTAGAACGCGAAAAGCGCTGGCTCCATGGTCCCCGGGACATCCTGATCTTCCTGCCCGGGGAGCGTGAGATCCGCGAGGCCGCCGATACCCTGCGCCGTGCCGATCTCAAGGGCACCGAGATACTGCCGCTTTATGCGCGGCTCTCCAACGCCGAGCAGAACCGGGTTTTTGCGGCCCATGCCGGGCGGCGCATCGTATTGTCCACCAATGTTGCCGAAACCTCGCTCACGGTACCGGGCATTCGCTACGTCATCGATCCCGGGCTGGTGCGCATCAGCCGCTACAGCTACAAATCCAAGATCCAGCGCCTGCCGGTGGAGCCGATCAGCCAGGCCAGTGCCGACCAGCGCAAGGGGCGTTGTGGCCGGGTGGCGGAAGGGGTCTGCATTCGCCTCTATGACGAGGAGGACTTCCTCTCCCGCCCCTCGTTTACCGACCCGAGATCCGGCGTACCAACCTGGCCTCTGTGATTCTGTCGATGTTGTCGCTGAAGCTGGGTGACATCGAGGACTTCCCCTTCGTCGATCCCCCCGATAGCCGCTTCATCAAGGATGGCTTCCGTCTGCTGTTCGAGCTGGGCGCCGTGGACCCGGCCAACCGGCTGACGCCGCTGGGCCGCAAGCTCAGCCGGCT
>NZ_AZQX01000249.1:0-5055 GCF_000568385.1 Halomonas sp. BC04 | reverse complement strand
CAGGAGCGGCGGCAGGAGCTTGCCCGGCAGAACGAAGAGCGGGCCCGAGAGACGCTGGATAGTGCCCGGCGAGTCGTCGACCTGGCGGGGCTGAAAGTAACGGAATTGATACGCGCGGGCCGCCGGCCGATACGATACTGCGCGAGGCCAATGAGATTGCAGCCGATGCCATCGTCATGGGCAGCCGTGGCGTAAGCGAGCTAAAGGGACTGCTGGTGGGCAGCGTTTCTCACAAGGTAATGCATTCGGCGCCGTGTACGGTCATCACCGTGACCTGAGGCCGCTCAGATATCGGCGTCGGCGATGCCCACCCGATTTCGACCCGAGTGCTTGGCGCGATATAGCGCGCTGTCGACGCGAGCCAGAAGCGCTTCCGGCTGTCGCCGCGCCGGTACTCCGTGATGCCAAGGCTGATGGTCACGGCCAGGCCGTGAAGACGAGTCTCCGCCACCTGCTGGCGTAGCCGCTCGGCGAAGACGGTCCCCCCTTGGGCGGATGAGTCCTGCAGCAGAATGGCAAACTCCTCACCGCCCCAGCGAGCCAGCAGATCTGTGCTGCGCAGGGTCTGGCTGACCAGCGTGGCCAGGCGCTTGAGGATGATGTCTCCCGTTTCGTGACCATGCTGGTCGTTGACCGACTTGAAGTGATCGATATCGAACAGCAGCAACGAGAAGGTGTTGTCGCTGCGCTCGGCCTGGCGAATCGCCTTGCGCATGGCGGTGTCGAAGGCACGGCGGTTGTGGGCGCCGGTCAGGTGGTCGCGGGTGGCCTGGTGTTCGAGCTCGCTCTCCATCCGCTTGCGTTCGGCAATGTTGTGGAACACGGCGATGAAGTGCCGAATATTGCCCGCATCGTCATATACGGCGGTGATCGACTGCCATAGCGGATAGATCTCACCATACTTGTTGCGGTTCCATATCTCGCCCTGCCAGTGACCGGTTTCCAGCACCGAGTCCCAGAGACTGACGTAGAACGCCTTGTCATGGCGCCCGGACTTGAAGAGCTTCGGTGTCAGGCCGACCACCTCTTCCTCCGCGTAACCGGTGATGTCGGTAAAGGCCCGGTTGACCCGCTCGATTCGCATGTCGGCATCGGTGATCAGCGTGGCCTGGCCGGTCTGGAACACGCTGGCCAGCAGCTTGAGCTCCTCCTCCTGGCGCTTGCGCTCGGTAATGTCCTCCTTCACCGCCACGAAGTTGACGATCTCGCCGCTGTCGTTGCGTATCGGCGTAAGCGTCTCGGCCTCCCAGTAGAGCTCGCCGTTCTTCTTGCGGTTCTGCAGCTCCCCCTGCCAGACATGACCGCTGCGCAGCGTTTGCCACATGTCGCGATAGACGCTCTCCGGCGTCATGCCAGACTGGATCATGGCGGGAGTCTTGCCAACCAGCTCCTCGCGGGTATAGCCGGTGACATCGAGGAAGCGCTGGTTGACGTACTCGATCCGGCCGTCGGTATCGGTGATGGCGGTCGCGGCAGGGCTCTGCTCCACGGCGATATAGAGCTGGTAGAACTTCGCTCGAAGCGTGTCCAGATCGGCGCTTGCCCAGTCGGAGCCGAGACTTGCCGAATATGTGGTCGTGCTGTCGAGCGGCGTGCCGTGGCCGTCTGTCTTCACAGCGCCCTCCGAACTGTTGGACTTGTTCTGGTGCAAGTCTCTTGTCGATATTGTTTGAATTTGCAGTCGGTAAGGGGGCAATGTCGACCCCAGAAAGGCAGAGCTTAGCCCTTTTTTGACATGCGTTCATCCGTATAGGGTCGTGGGGGAGGGGTGGGCGCAACGAAAAACCGCCACCCGGCATAGGAGTCCCTGCGGTAGCAGAGAACCTGCACCTTCACGCAGGCGGGGTCCGCTGCTCGAACGCACCTCCCGAGCACACAAGTCCGGAGATCAATAGCCTGTTTCGGATATTGCGAATTTTGTTTATTTCGAATAGCCTGGCAAGTAACAATCGAGCTCGCTACGGCAGCCAGCCAAGCGTATCGCGTGCTGCCAGGAGGTTATTGCCATGAATCATACTGCCCGGGATACCTTGTCCCACGATGCCGAGCTCACCCGCCTGGCCAGGGCTAGTGCCACTGAGCTCAGCCAACTGCTTCGTGAGCGGCCCGAGAGTGACCGTGCGCATATCAAACTGGATGGGGCGGACCTGGTGCTGCCGCGTCAGGCACTGGTTTTGCTGCGTGATCTGCTGACCGAGATGGCGCAGGGAAATACGGTGACCATTCTCCCCACTCATGCCGAGGTGACGACTCAGGAAGCCGCAAACATGCTGAACGTCTCACGGCCGCATCTGGTCAAGCTGCTGGAGGAGGGTGCCCTTCCGTTCAGCCGGGTCGGCACGCATCGACGGATCCGCCTGCAAGATCTGCTCGCCTACCGGCGTCAGCAGGAGGAAGCGTCCGAGGCTGCACTCCAGGAGTTGGCCGACCAGGCCCAGGACCTGGATATGGGCTACTGATGCGCTTCGTCGTCATCTACGACGCCTGCGTGCTTTATCCCGCACCATTGCGGGACTTGTTGATGCGTCTGGCCACCACCGGGCTTTTCGCGGCACGCTGGACGGAGCAGATCCACGACGAGTGGACGCGCAACCTGCTCAGGAAGCGTCCCGAGCTGGCGGAGGCGATACCGCGGACCGTCGAACTCATGAATAAGGCGGTGCCGGATGCCTTGGTCACCGGGCACGAGCCGCTAATCCCGGTAATCGAGCTGCCCGATACTGATGACCGCCATGTGCTGGCCGCTGCCATTCGCGCCGGGGCTCAACTGATCGTCACCTTCAACTTGAAAGATTTTCCTGCCGATACCCTGGACGGCTTCGGTATCGAAGCCGTCCATCCGGACACATTCCTGGAGCAGCAGTTCGAGCTGAACGAAGGGTTGGTGCTCCAAACGGCCCATCGTCACCGCGCCAGCCTGCGCAAGCCGCCGAGAAGCGCTGAGGAGTATCTCGACACCCTGGCAGCTTGTGGCCTGATCGTCATTGCAGACAGGCTTCGGGAGTTTATCGAGATCCTGTAGCGTTGAGTAGACTGAGTGACCTCCGCGTAACCGAAGGCGAGGTATCTTTCGTCGTGTTGTATGGACTGCTTGTAAGAGAAGGCAGGTTTCGCTGCTCGCTACTGATTTGATGCCTGACCAGGAGCGCAACGAAAAACCGCCACCCGGAATGATCCGTAGGTGGCGGTTTTTACTGAATTCTCTGGTCGGAGTAGCAGGATTCGAACCTACGACCTCTGCCTCCCGAAGGCAGCGCTCTACCAAGCTGAGCTATACTCCGATTTTTGCCAGTTTTCTCTGTGCCGTCAGGCGCCTGGGCGCCTGACGAGATCGGCATTATACGCAATTGCCTTGGGCTTGCAAGTCCTCCGGCGGCTACCTCAGGCCTCCCGATCCACCGCCATGCGGGCCAGTTCGGCCATGCTGTCCCGGTAGCGGCTGGCGGGCAGGAGATCCAGCTGCTCCAGGGCCTTGGCAGCCATCTCCTCGGCGCGGGCGCGGGTGTAGTCCAGCGCCCCGGTGTCGCGCACGATGGCCAGCACGTCGTCCAGATGGTCGAGGCCGCCCTGACGGATGGCCTGGCGAATGAGCCTGGCCTGCTCGGGGGTGCCGGCGGACATGGCCTGTATCAGGGGCAGGGTGGGCTTGCCTTCGGCCAGGTCATCGCCCACGTTCTTGCCCATGGCGGTGGCATCGCCCTGATAGTCCAGCAGGTCGTCGATGAGCTGGAAGGCGAGCCCCAGGTAGCGGCCGTAGTACCGCAGTGCCGCCTCCTGCTGCGGGGTCGCCTCGGCGAGGATCGCGCCGCTGTGCGACGCAGCCTCGAACAGCATGGCGGTCTTGCCCAGGATGGTCTCGAAGTAGGTGGCCTCGTCGATATCGGGATTGCCCACGTTGGTGAGCTGCTGCACCTCACCCTCGGCAATCACGCAGGTGGCGCCCGACAGCACGCCCATGATCCGCAGTGAACCGATCTCCACCATCATCTGGAAGGAGCGGGAGTAGAGATAGTCGCCCACCAGTACCGAAGGCGCATTGCCCCAGGCGTCGTTGGCGGTGGCGCGGCCCCGGCGCATATGGGAATCATCCACCACGTCGTCATGCAGCAGCGTCGAGGTGTGCATGAACTCGATCAGGGTGGCCAGGGAGATGTGCTTGTCGCCCTGGTAGTCCAGCGAGCGGGCCGCCAGCAGTACCAGCAGCGGGCGCAGGCGCTTGCCGCCGCTGGCAATGATGTACTGCCCGATGGTCTCCACCAGCGGAACCCGAGAGGCCAGCTGGGACATGATGCTGCGGTTGACTGCGGCAAAGTCATCGGCAACCGCGGCGTGGAGCGGCGAGGCCGGGGTGGTGCTGGCAGATGAATTCGAAGAGACGTTGGCTGGCATGGATTCGTTGTCATCAGGCAGTGGGGCCGGCAAGTCGGAGGCATTGCCCGTGGCCT
This sequence comes from Halomonas sp. BC04, assembly GCF_000568385.1. Taxonomy (NCBI): domain Bacteria; kingdom Pseudomonadati; phylum Pseudomonadota; class Gammaproteobacteria; order Oceanospirillales; family Halomonadaceae; genus Halomonas; species Halomonas sp. BC04. Next base: position 610 of record NZ_AZQX01000249.1, on the reverse strand, counting down.
TGGGTTGCGGGTCATGCTATGGGGCCCCCGAAGGGCGTCAAGCGGCGTCAAGCCTGCCTATGACGGGAAGCAGTAGCTAGTCAAGATGTGGCTTGAACGGCTTGGTGGGTGTCGTTATAATACGCGGCCCACTCATCACGCTCCCTGTCAGATGGCTGCCAAAAGGGGCGCCACTCGAAGCAGGCCGACGAAGAGCCAACCCCGATGAGTTCTGGAGAGACACGCACATGTATGCAGTAATCAAGAGCGGTGGCAAGCAGTACCGCGTTCAGGAAGGCCAGACTCTCAAGCTCGAGAAGCTGGAAGTGCCGACCGGCGAAACCATCGAGTTCGACCAGGTCCTGCTGGTAGCCGACGGTGAAGACGTTACGGTTGGTGCACCGCTGGTTGACGGTGCCAAGGTGGCTGCCGAGATCGTTTCCCACGGCCGTGGCGAGAAGATCCGCATCATCAAGTTCCGTCGCCGGAAGCACAGCATGAAGCGTCAGGGCCACCGTCAGTGGTTTACTGAAGTCAAGATCACCGGGATCTCCGCGTAAGCGGTAACCCCCTGAACGAGCGAGGACTTTGCAATGGCTCATAAGAAGGCAGCCGGCTCTACCGTAACGGC
>NZ_AZQX01000248.1:0-13168 GCF_000568385.1 Halomonas sp. BC04 | reverse complement strand
TGCAATACCAAAAAATGGATGTAAGAAACATCAACCGGCCGTCCAAACACCTCGGCTATCGACAACCATTTTACCCTTTAATTCTTCGAGTTTTATCTTCTTGAAAACCTTATGATCAACTAAAAGAACAACAACATCTGCACATCCAAGTGCAGCATCCACACCAATCAAAGTAGCAGCATTCAGTTTATCTGGCAGCTGTGAAATATTGGGTTCAACCAACATGACCTTACCAGGGTGGAGCTGGACTATCGCGTTTGCAACGCCTAGTGCAGGACTTTCTCGCAAATCATCAATATCCGGCTTGAAGGCCAAGCCAAAACAAGCAATGGTCACATCCTTGGCCGTCTTATCTGGATTGGCGGACAGGAATTTACCGACCACTTCATTGACCTTATCGATAACCCATTGTGGCTTGCTATCGTTGACTTCCCGCGCCGTGCGGATCAGGCGTGCTTCTTCCGGCGTCTCGCTGACGATAAACCATGGGTCGACGGCTATGCAGTGGCCACCCACACCGGGGCCAGGCTGCAGGATGTTGACCCGCGGGTGGCGATTGGCCAGCCGAATCAATTCCCACACATTGATATCAAGCTTGTCGCAGATGATGGAGAGCTCGTTGGCAAAAGCGATGTTCACGTCGCGGAAGCTGTTTTCTGTTAGCTTGGCCATCTCGGCAGTGCGTGCAGTCGTGGTAATGCACTCCCCTTGCACGAAAATCTTGTAAAGGGCCGTTGAGGCTTCGGAGCATTTCGCCGTCATGCCGCCGATCACCCGGTCATTCTCTACCAGCTCGCGTACCACATGGCCCGGCAGCACACGCTCAGGGCAGTGGGCCACGCGTATATCGGACTCTTCACCATGGGTCTGCGGGAAGGTGAGATCCGGCCTGGCTTCGGCCAGCCAGGCTGCCATCTGCTCGGTGGCCCCTACCGGTGAAGTCGATTCCAGAATCACCAGGTCGCCCTGCTTCAGCACCGGTGCAATCGCCTGGCTTGCCGCCTTGATATAGGTGAGGTCAGGCACATGATCGTTACCATTCTCCGCCTTGAAGGGGGTAGGCACGGCGATAAGGAACGCATCCGCCGCTTCGGGCGTGGTAGTCGCCCGCAGGTAGCCTTCCTTTACCGCGGCATGCACGAGCATATCCAACTCGGGCTCGACGATATGGATATCGCCCCGGTTGATGGTATCCACGGCATGCTGATTGATATCCACGCCTATGACCTGCTTGCGGCGGGAAGCGATAACGGCGGCTGTCGGCAGGCCAATGTAGCCAAGGCCAATAACGGAGATGGTGTCGAAATTCATAGGGTATCCGGTCATCAAGGTTCAAGCTTGAAAATGATTAAAGGCGCCAGCGGCGCCTTTTTGCCGATACATCGGCCCTTGCAGAGTGTGTCGGCCAACGCTAGCGGGCTTCGCTCAAGCCCTTACAAGGAAGTGCTGGCCAGGGTCTCGATAATGCGCTGGCACGCCTTGCCATCCCCGTAGGGGTTATGGGCATAGCTCATGCCCTCGTAGGCGGCAGTATCGGTCAACAGAGTGTGCAACTCGGCAACGATGCGCTCCACATCGGTTCCTACCAGCCTGACAGTGCCGGCCTCCACTGCTTCAGGGCGTTCGGTGGTGTCGCGCATCACCAGCACCGGCTTGCCGAGCGAAGGGGCCTCTTCCTGTACGCCACCGGAATCGGTGAGGATCAAGTGAGCCCGGTTCATCAGATAGACGAACGGCAAGTAATCCAGCGGTTCGATCAGGTGCACGTTGTCGATATCAGACAGAAGGCGGTTGACCGGCTCACGCACATTGGGATTGAGGTGCATCGGATAGACGATCTGTGTTTCGGGATGACGCGCCGCCGTGTCATGTAGGGCCTGGCAGATACGCTCGAAACCGCCGCCGAAGCTTTCCCGACGATGGCCGGTCACCAGGATCAGTTTGCGGCTGGGATCCAGAAAATCGAACTGCTTGGCAAACTGCTGCTGGAAGACCTGGTTGTCCTCCAGCTTGCGAACCACGTCGAGCAGTGCATCGATCACCGTATTGCCGGTGACATGCACCTTGGTGGGGGCTACGCCCTCCTCCAACAGGTTCTGCCGAGAGCGGTCCGTGGGGGCGAAGTGAAGCTCGGCCAGGGCGCCAGTGAGTTTACGGTTGGCTTCTTCCGGCCAGGGCGAATAGATATTGCCCGTGCGAAGGCCGGCTTCCACGTGACCCACGGGAATCTGCTGATAGTAGGCAGCTAGCGTGGTGGAGAGCGTGGTGGAGGTATCGCCATGCACCAATACGATGTCGGGCTTGACCTCTGCCAGTACCTTTTTCATGCCCTGCAGGATCGCCGTGGTCACGTCGGTAAGGTCCTGCCCCGGTTTCATGATGCTCAGGTCGTGATCGGGTTTGAGCTCGAACAGTTCCAGCACCTGGTCGAGCATTTCGCGATGCTGGCCGGTCACGCATACCTGCGCATCGAAGCGCTCGTCGGCAGCCAGTGAAAGAGCCAGGGGAGCCATCTTGATGGCTTCGGGGCGCGTGCCGAACACGCAGAGAGTCTTGATGGGCATAGTAGCTTCAATTTCGTTGCGAAAAGGGTTTTCAGGGAAATCGGTTCACGTCACTAGACAGTATCGAGTTTCGCCAGCCAGGAGGAAGAAGATGCCATACACAATGCTGGCCATCCGACTGAAAATTACAGCGCTTTCAGCAGCCGGCTAACGATCTCCTGCTGCCCTAGTTCAGCCGTATTGACGGTAACCTCAGCTGCCTTCGGCGCTTCATAGGGACTATTGATGCCAGTGAAGTCCTTGATCTTGCCTTCCCGGGCCTTTCGATAGAGTCCCTTGGGGTCACGCTGCTCGCAGACATCCAGCGGCGTATCGACGTGGACTTCTATGAAGTTGTTCGCTTCGAACAATTCACGGGCGGCGTCACGATCGGCGCGGAACGGCGAGATAAAAGCGGTGATGACGATGATGCCTGCCTCAGCGAACAATCGCGCCACCTCGCCTACGCGACGGATGTTCTCGGCACGGTCCTCCTCGGTCATGCCGAGGTCCTTGCATAAGCCGTGGCGCACGTTATCACCGTCTAGCAGCATGGTGTGGTAGCCGCGGCGATTCAGCTCCACTTCCAGGGCATTGGCCAGTGTCGATTTGCCCGATCCGGAAAAGCCTGTAAACCACACGCACTTGCCAGCGTGGCCATTGATCTGCTCGCGCATGGCCTGGGTCACGCTGGTGCGGTTCCATACCACGTTGGCCTTGCTGTCGTGCTCGCGGAATTCGTAGGGCAGCTCGCTGTCGACCGGCTGATGAATCATGCCGGCACCCACGGTGATATTGGTCAAGCGGTCGATGATGATGAAGCTGCCGGTACCCGGACTGGTCCGGTAATCGTCCACGGGAATTGGCGCGGTCAGTTCGACATGACAGCGTGCAATGGTATTCAAGTCCAGATGATCGGCGTGACGCTGTTCCAGCGTGTTGACATCGACCTGGTAGTCGATGGCGGTCACCTTGCCGGCCAGGTCCCGTGTGGCCAGCTTGAAGTCGTAGAGCTTGCCGGGTTCCAGTGTGGTTTCGTGCATCCAGACGATATCCGCCTCGAAGCCGTTGGCCAGTGGAACCTTGTCACCTTCCGCCACTAGCCAGTCACCCCGGGAAATATCGATCTCGTCGGTTAGCGTGACGGTAATGGCCTGGCCGGGATAAGCGGCATCGAGATCGCCATCGAAGGTGACGATGCGGTCGACCCGGCTGGTCTTGCCCGATGGCAACGCTTTTACGGCCTGGCCGGGCTGAAGAATGCCGGCGGCCAGGGTGCCGCAGTAGCCGCGGAAATTGAGGTTGGGCCGGTTGACGTACTGTATCGGCAGGCGCAGGTCGCGCAGGTTCTGGTCATGGCTGATCTCGACGCTTTCAAGCAGCTCCAGAAGTGCCGGGCCTTCGTACCAGTCGAGCCTATCTCCCTTGTTGACGACGTTGTCACCCTTCAGGGCCGACATTGGTACGAAGCGAATGTCGCGAGCGTTTAGCTTCTCGGCCACGGCCTGGTATTCGCTGACGATCTCGTCATAGCGCGCTTGGGAGTAATCGACCAGATCCATCTTGTTGATGGCCACCACCAGGTGCTGGATGCCCAACAAATCGGCAATAAAGCTATGCCGACGCGTCTGGGTTTGTACGCCATAGCGGGCGTCGACCAGGATAATGGCCAGGCTAGCCGTGGAGGCGCCGGTTGCCATGTTGCGGGTGTACTGTTCGTGTCCGGGGGTATCGGCGATGATGAACTTGCGCTTGTCAGTGGAGAAGAAGCGGTAGGCCACATCAATGGTGATGCCTTGTTCCCGCTCCGACTGCAGACCGTCAACCAGCAGCGCCAGGTCGACCTCGTCACCGGTGGTGCCGCTTTTCTTTGAATCCCGAGTGATCGCCGCCAGTTGATCCTCGTAGATCATCTTGGAGTCGTGCAACAGCCGACCGATCAGGTCGATTTGCCGTCGTCGACGCTGCCGCAGGTGATGAAGCGCAACATGTCTTTTTGCTCATGCTCGCGCAGATAGGCTTCGATGTCGTCGGCGATGAGTGTTGACTGGTGTGACATTAGAAATACCCTTCCCGCTTCTTCTTTTCCATGGACCCTGCCTGATCGCGATCGATGGCGCGGCCGCTACGCTCACTGGTGCGGGTCAGCAGCATTTCCTGAATAATGTCAGTCAGCGTGGCCGCCCTGGATTCGACAGCACCGGTCAGCGGATAACAGCCAAGGGTTCGGAAGCGGACCCATTTCTCTTCGGGTACTTCGCCGGGTTCCAGAGGCATACGTTCGTCATCGACCATGACCAGCATGCCGTCGCGCTCAACCACCGGGCGTGGGGCAGCATAGTAGAGCGGCACGATGGGTATCTGCTCCAGGTAGAGGTACTGCCAGATATCCAGCTCGGTCCAGTTGGAAAGCGGGAAGACGCGAATCGATTCGCCCTGATTCACCTTGGTGTTGAAGACGTTCCAGAGCTCGGGGCGCTGATTCTTCGGGTCCCAGCGGTGGTGCTTGTCACGGAAGGAGAAGATCCGCTCCTTGGCGCGGCTGGCCTCTTCGTCGCGACGGGCGCCACCGAAGGCGGCATCGAAGCGATGCTGGGAGAGCGCCTGTTTGAGCGCCTCGGTCTTCATGATGTCGGTGTACTTGGCACTGCCATGATCGAAGGGGTTGATGTTCGCCGCCCGCCCCTCCACGTTGGTGTGCACGATTAGTTCCATGCCGGATTCTTCGGCCATGTTGTTCCGGAAAGCGATCATCTCGCGGAACTTCCAGGTCGTATCAACATGGAGCAACGGAAAGGGTGGTGTTCCCGGGTAGAACGCCTTGCGAGCCAAATGAAGCATTACCGAGGAGTCCTTGCCGATGGAATACATCATCACCGGATTACGGAATTCTGCCGCTACCTCACGAATGATGTGTATCGACTCCGCCTCGAGCTGCTTGAGATGGGTCTGACGGTCGGGCGTAATGCCGGCTGCTTCACTCATTGCGCTACCTTATTGGTCAGGGCACTGGCCAGAGGCTGATCCCAGCGCACATCACGCTGGCCACAGACGATAAAGAACGGATTCAACACGCTATCCTGCTGATTGCAGCGAAGCGGCTCCAGAGTGAATGCATTCAGTACTTCTCCCCCGGCGGCTGTCACCACGGCCTGGGCTGCAGCAGTGTCCCATTCGCAGGTCGGGGCGAGCCTAGGGTAGAGATCGGCAGCGCCTTCAGCCACAAGGCAGAGTTTCAGCGAGCTGCCCATGGAAACCCGCTCATGGGCGGGCAGCGCGTGGCAGAACGCTTCGAACTCGGCGGCACCGTGGGATCGACTGCCGACCACCTTCCAGGCTTCGATGTCGAGATCAGGCAGTTCGCGCACGCGGATCGATATCCACTCGTCGCCCGTCAACTTGAAGGCACCCTCTCCGGCCAGGCCCACCCAGGTGGTACCCAGCACAGGTGCATGCACGATGCCGAATACCGGTACGCCCTGCTCGATAAGCGCCACATTGAGAGTGAACTCGCCGTTCTTCTTGATGAACTCCTTGGTGCCGTCCAATGGATCGATCAGCCAGTAGCGCTCCCAGCCTTGCCGGGTGGAGTACGGGATATCAGCGGACTCCTCGGAGAGAACCGGTACATCCGGTGTGGCGGCCCGCAGCAATGCCACCAAGGCGTGATGCGATGCCATATCCGCCTCGGTCAGCGGGCTTTCGTCGGCCTTGGCGGTTACCTCAAAATCACGCTCATAGATCGCCATGACATCGCGGCCGGCAGCCAGCACGCCCTGAATTAGCCGGTTACGCACATCGTTCGTGACAAAGCTCGTCAAGGGAGCTCCTTAGAGAATACAGAACCGTTCAAAACGACCAGACGAAGGGGATCAGCCCCACCGCCGTAATACCGATGATCAGGCTCAGCGGAGCGCCAAGCCTGAGATAGTCCGTGAAACGATAGCCGCCGGGGCCAAAAACCATCAGATTGGTCTGGTAGCCCAACGGAGTCATGAAGCTGGCGGATGCGGCGAACATGATGGCGATGACAAAGGGCATGAAACTGACACCTAATTGCTCGGCTACGGCAACGGCAATGGGAAACATCAGAACCGCAGCAGCATTGTTGGTAATCAGCTCTGTAAAAACCACCGTCATCAGGTAGACCAGTGCCAGTGCGCCCCATGGGGCCAGGTTATCAATCAGCAGTAGCCATTGGGCGATCTGCGCTGCCGCGCCGGTCTTGGTCATGGCGGCGCCCAGGGCAAAGGAGGCCGCAATGACGATCAGCACCGAAAGATCGACATAACGCCGCGCCTTGCTGGCCGGCACGCAACGCATGACCAGCATACCGCCACCGGCCAGCAGCGCCGACTCCAGAATACTCAGTAGCCCACTGGCACTGGCGGCCACCATGAGGCCCAGAATACCCAGCGCTACCGGCGCTTTGCGAAAATCGGGCGGCGTGGAGTCGTTCAAACCGCTTACCAGCAGGAAATCCTTGCGGTAGCGATACTGGTCGACGAAGTCCTGTGCGGTTTCAAGCAGCAAGGTATCACCTACCTGCAGGCGGATGTCGCCCAGCTTACCGGGCAGACGCCTGCCGTTTCGGGAAATCGACAGGATCACCGCCTGATAGCGAGAACGAAAGCGCGACTCGCGAACCGTCTGGTTCAAGCCTCCGAAGTCGGGGCCGATGACCGCTTCGACCAGACAGCGATGGTGGTGAGCGATATCAAGCTTGTGCACATCGCCGCCAGCAGGCTTCAAGCCGTGGATGCGGCGAAGCTCCCGAGCACATTCCGGAGCACCAATGAATACCAGGATGTCGCTGGCAAGAAGTTCGGTATCCGGTGGTACGGCGGTCAATAACCGGCCATGGCGTTCAATATCGGCCAGATAGCCGTGCCTCAGGCTACGCAAGCCGGCATCGGCAATGGTCTTGCCTACCAGGGGGCCCTTGTCATCAACCTGTACTTCCACGGCATACTCTCGGGCTTGTTCCAGCTGCTCCAGCACGCCCTGACGTGCAGGAAGCAAACGATCCGCGAACAGATAGAGAAAAGTGCCACCCACCAGAACCAACGGTACCCCGATCCAAGCCAGCGAGAACATGGCCAGGCTGATGTCTTTTTCGCTCTGCAATAACCCGTTGACGACCAGGTTGGTGCTGGTGCCAATGAGCGTGCAGGTGCCACCGATGATGGCCGCGTAGCTGAGCGGCAGCAACAGTTTGGAGGGCGGCAGCTTTAGTCGCGCTGCCCACTCCTGCACGGCTGGAATAAACATGGCCACGACGGTGGTGTTGTTCATGAAAGCGCTCAACCCTGCCGCCGGAAGCAGTACACGAAGCTGGGCCTTGCGTAGTTGTTTAGGCTGGCCCAGCAGCCTGTGGGCTATCCACTGTATCGCCCCGGTTTCCTTCAGCCCCGCCGCCACGACATACAGCGTGGCGATGGTCATCACACCCGGGTTGGAGAAACCGGCCAAGGCCTCGCCAGGCGTCAGAATGCCGCTGACCACCAGGAAAGCCATAGCCGCCATCAGGATGACATCGGGGGCAATGCGCGTCAGTGCCAGAGTTGCCAATACCGCCAGGATAACGCCCATCGTCAGGAGTGCAGCCAATTCCATTTACCTTGTGACTCCCGAACTTCCTGTCATCCAATTCAAAGCAATTTTCCTGTGGAACTTAATATTTCTGACGCGAACAGGATTACACCGCAATAACGTCGGGTAGCGGTTTACTCAACCTGCATCTGATGCAGAGACTTACCCCGCCCCACCCCGTAATAGAGCAAACCAGCCTGCTTGACTTGCTGGGGGTCATAAAGATTGCGGCCATCGACGATAACAGGCGTTCCGAGCTGCTGCTTGAGCCAGGTGAAATCCACGGCGCGGAAGTCTTTCCATTCGGTACAGATTACCAGCGCATCGGCATTTTTCACGACCTGGAGCCGATCCGGCACCAACAGCAGGTCGTCACGCTCACCATAGATACGCCGGCATTCCGCCATGGCCTGAGGATCGAAAGCCTGTACTCGCGCACCGGCCTGCCATAGCGCTTCCATCAGTGTGCGGCTGGGGGCGTCGCGCATGTCGTCCGTATCCGGCTTGAAGGCCAGGCCCCACAGGGCAATGGTCTTGCCCGCCAGGTCACCGTCAAAGGCCTGATTCAGCTTGCTGAACAGGTTTTGCTTCTGGCGCCGGTTAACCGCTTCGACGGCATTGAGCAGCTCCGCCTGATAACCATTCTGGGCTGCAGTGCGCGCCAGTGCCTGTACATCCTTGGGGAAGCAGGAGCCACCGTAGCCACAGCCGGGGTAGATGAACTGGTAGCCGATACGCGGGTCGGAACCGATACCCTGGCGCACCTGCTCCACATCAGCCCCCAGCTTCTCCGCCAGGTTGGCGATCTCGTTCATGAAGCTGATCTTGGTCGCCAGCATGGCGTTGGCCGCGTACTTGGTCAGCTCGGCGGCGCGCACGTCCATGAACATCAGCTTGTCGCGCAGCCGGTTGTAAGGGGCATAACATTCCCGCATCAGTGTCTTGACGCGGTCGGAGTCGGTACCCACAACGATTCGGGCGCCATGGGTGAAGTCTTCTATCGCCGCCCCTTCCTTGAGAAATTCGGGGTTGGAGCAGACATCAAAATCAGTGTCTACGCCCCGCTTGGCCAAAGCTGCCGAGATGGTCTGCGTTACCTTGTCGGCAGTGCCTACCGGTACGGTGGATTTGTCGATGACCACCTTGTAGTCGGTCATATGCTGGCCGATGGTATCCGCAACGGCCAGGACGTACTGCAGATCGGCACTGCCATCCTCGTCCGGCGGAGTACCCACGGCGATGAACTGAAGGATGCCAAAGGAAACGGCATCGGCTGGATTGGTGGTAAAGCGTAGCCGACTGGCCGACACATTCTGCTTTACCATGCGCTCCAGCCCGGGTTCGTAGATCGGGATCTCCCCCTGCTCAAGCCTGGCGATCTTCTCCGGGTCAATGTCCATGCACATCACATCGTGCCCGGCATCCGCCAGGCAGGTGCCTGCCACCAAACCGACATAACCCGTACCGAAAACCGTAATCTTCAATGCCTATACTCCTGCTACTTCAATGTTGTCATCCCGCAATAGTTCGGTCGACGATGCCTGTGCCTTGAGCAACAGCAAATTGACGAAGAGCGATTCCGAGACTTCATACTGGTCGCCTTCATGGGCCAGCAGCGTCCTGTAGACCGTGGGTTTGGCCCGCTTCGAAAGGAAACGCTTGCCACCACCCTTTACCGAAACGTTCAAGTTGGTATAGATCGCCGCTTCCTTGATGAGAAAGAAACCCGCGTTTTCGTTCAGGTCGATGGACTGGATATCGCTCATGCCCGCCGGCTGAGCCGATTGCCCCTTGTTCTGCCTGGCCAGCAGGGCGTGAATATCGTTGGCGCTCAAGGGTAGCTCGCAGAAGAAGAACACTTCGGGCTTGCCGCAACGGCGCAGCTCCCGGGTCATGCCCAGGTATTCGCTGTTGCCCAGCAACGCCTTCAGGCGGTTTCGGTTCAGGCCCCTTTCCGGGTCGGCGAACAGGAACGGCAGTTCTTCCTCGGTTTCCTTCATCAGCCAGGCCAGGGGCGAATAGCGCTTGGTGTCTCTGTCCAGGCAGGTCTGGATATTGGAGGCACCGGATACGCTGGGCGAGAGCTGCCCCTTGAACACGTTGGTGTTCTTGCTGCGCCGAGGCACGATCAGGTAGCCATCGGTGGTGCGATAGAGGCAGCTCAGGCCCAGGTGGTTTTCCGGCAGGCTGGTGTCCAGGGTGGAGAGCTGCGGCCCTGGCTTGAGCAGATCGCGATAGGTCAGGCCGCCCGGCAGGGTGAGCTCGGGCAGCATGTTGGTGGCCAGGTAGCTGTAGTAGGTGGCCTTGTGGAACACCAGGGTGGTATCGCTCTCGCCCTCTTCGATTCCCTTCACCGCCAGCAGCAGGCCGTTGTAGTCGTACTTCTCGATGGCGTTGAAGCGCTTGAGGGTGATATCCAGCGCATGGGCGCTGATCATCCAGGGCAGGTCGTACCAGCTGTCCTCCAGGCGGAACTTGAGCTGCTGGATGCGGGTCCTGGCAGCCGGCAGCTGTTCCAGTACCGACTGGCTGAGAATGATGTCCTTGCGATTGGGCAGGTTGCGGTAGTCCGCCTGGCTTATGCCGAACCGGGGCTCGAACGGGCCGGAGGCCTTGCGCGTCATCGCCAGCAGGCGGTGCTGCTCCTCCCGGTACTGCTTGATGTAGAACTGGGTATCCAGCGAGTAGCGCACGCTTTCCATGCGTGACGACGAGCCGTACAGCAGCACCAGGCCGGCCTGGATCAGGAAGAACTGCACCGTGTCCATCACCAGCGACAGGTTCACCCCATGCACGATTCCCGTCGCCAGGGCGTAGCCGCCAACGAGCAGATGGATCAACAGGCCCGCCAGCAGGAAGTGTCGCCACCTGGGGCGCGAGAACAGAATGCTCAGGTATTGCGTAACGGGCATCAGATAGCGTCTTTCGTGACAATGGGGAGCGTCTTGGGGTGCGCTTCTGCGCCCAGGAAAACCTGTAACGGGCGCCCTGCTCCCTCGGCCCACTCCAGCAATAGGCGTTTCAGCGCCACCTGGGCTTGGGGGTCGCCGTGTACCAGCCGCACTTCCCGTGGCGGTTGGCGCATGCGGCGCACGAAGTTGAGCAGATCAAACTGGTCGGCGTGGGCGGAGTAGCCGTTGACGGTTTCCACCCGGGCGCGGATCTCGATGCGCTGGCCTTCCAGTTCCACCCAGCCGCCGCCGGGGCCGTAGCGCTGGATATTGCGGCCCGGAGTGCCATGGGCCTGGTAGCCGGTAAACAGCACGCAGTGGCGTTGGTCAGCCAACATGCGCTTGAGGTAGTTGACCACCCTGCCCCCGCTGGCCATGCCGCTGGCGGCGATCACCACCGCAGGGCGATGGCTCTCGGCCAGGTAGTCGACGGTGCGTTCGTGGGTCTCGTGGTCGTCCACGGTGTAGAGGTTGTCGAAGCTGAGCGGGTGGCGGCCGCTGCGCAGGCGATTGTGCGCTTCGGCGTCCCACCAGGGCTTGAGTTCGCGGTAGACCTCGGTGAAGCGGGCAGCCAGGGGCGAATCGACGATGATCTCCAGCTCGCTCCAGCGGCTGTCGCTTGCCCGGTGTATCAGCCCTTCCAGTTCGTAGAGCAGCTCCTGGGTGCGCCCGATGCTGAAGGCCGGGATGATCACAGTGCCACCGTTCTCGAGCGCCCGGTCGATGGCGGCCTTGAGCCGATCGCGGCGGTGCAGCCTGTCTTCATGGCGACGGTCGCCGTAGGTGCTTTCGAGTACCAGCACGTCGGCACGGTAAGGCGGCTTCGGTGCCGGCAGCAGCGGTGCGTGGGGTGCGCCCAGGTCGCCGGAGAATACGGTGCGCTGGGCCTGGCCGGTCTGCTTGTCGAGGCTGTCGATCTCCACATAGGCGGAGCCGAGGATATGCCCGGCGCGCTTGAGCTTGACCTTGATGCGGTGACGCTCGTCGTCGAGGACCGTGTGCCAGTGCTTGTAGTCGATGGCGACCAGGCGGCTTTCGACTTCCTCCAGGAAACGCTCGATCAGGGCGCGGTCGCGGGTAAAGCCGATCTTCAGCGCATCCTCTATGACCAATGGCAGTAGCCGTGCCGATGGCACCGAGCAGAGAATCGGCCCCTTGTAGCCCGCCGCCAGCAGGTAGGGCAATCGGCCGATGTGATCGATATGCACGTGGGTGACCACCAGGGCCTGGATGTCGTCCACCGGGAAACGCACGGTGTGTTGCTCGAGGCTGTCGAGGTGGTCGGCGCCCTGGCCCTGGAACAGGCCGCAGTCGATCAGTAGTGCCCTGTCCTGTGCAATCTGTAAGCGGTGGCAGCTTCCGGTAACGCCGGCGGCACCGCCGTGGTGTGAGATTTTCGGGTAGTCGTCCATGACGTGCGTAAGGTATTCCTGATTGCTGTGCTATACGCCGAGGCGCCTGGCGGCGCCAGTCGCGATGGGGACCAGCGCTCCAACAGCTGATTGATCGTTCCTTGGTATAGAAATCACGACTTTCAGGCACGCTACCGCCCGGGGATTGTTCCGGGCGATTTCCCTTGCCCTGTTGCATGGTCGATACCAGGGATAGGACCGGAACAGCGAATAACGGACATTCAGGGTCTAAGGCGTTCACCAGCCCCTGGCGCCATGTCTCGGTCCTCAGCCGAGCTGGCGCTCGACTTCCCCTTTGTAGGTATCGTTATTCTAGTGGGCCAATTCTACGGGACTCCGCAGGATTGCTCTACCGCCACAGTGATACCGGAAGTTAAAACGCTTCATCAACGACAGCGCCAGGCGGCGAGACGGTTGATCAGGGCGAGGGTGAGCATGACGGCGGCGGTCCAGCCAAGCACGACGATCAGGCTGTGGAACCCGCCGGGTACGGTGTGGGGCGGACGAAAGCTCATGCCGTGTTCGACAAGCCGACAGACGAGGTAGATCAACGTGGTGACCACGGCCAGCGGTAGCGTGGCATGCCATTCGGCCATCCACTGCGTCAGGCGGCTGGGCTCGCGCCTTGTTGTTGAGGCGGGCTTTGAGACAGGCTTTGCCGCGGGTTTCG
>NZ_AZQX01000247.1:0-7878 GCF_000568385.1 Halomonas sp. BC04 | reverse complement strand
CCCACCCCGACCACCAGGGGGCTCCCCTTGCGGGCGCCAACGATGACATCGGGTTCATCGGCATGCATCACCGCCAGGGCATAGGCGCCTTCCAGCCGTGCCAGCACCCGCTGCACCGATGCCAGCAGGCCGTCACCCTGCCGATACTCGCGCTCCAGCAGGTGCGCCACGACTTCGGTATCGGTCTGGGATGCGAAGAGATAGCCCGCTTCCTTGAGCTCGTGACGCAGCGCCTCATGGTTCTCGATGATGCCGTTATGCACCACCGCCAGTCGATCCCCCGAGGCGTGGGGGTGCGCATTGGCCTCACTGGGCTTGCCGTGGGTGGCCCAGCGGGTGTGGGCGATGCCGCAGTTCCCCGGCAGCGGCTCGGCGTCAAGTCGCAGCTCAAGTGCGGCAACCTTGCCCAGGGCCCGGCAGCGCTGCAGCCCCCCTGCAGCCAGTACGGCCATGCCAGCCGAATCATAGCCGCGATACTCCAGCCGACGGAGCCCCTCGAGCAGGATATTCTGCACATTGCGCTCGGCAACGGCACCAACGATTCCACACATGGGAGCTTCCTCAGTAATGCTTGGACTTGTTGGGACGCGGCCAATCCGCCTTGGTGACCTGCCTGCCACGGGAGACGGCCAGGGCATTGTCGGCCACGTCCTTGCTGATCGTCGATCCGGCACCCACGGTGGCGCCGCTACCCACGCTGACCGGAGCCACCAGGGCCGTATTGGAACCAATGAAGGCCCCGTCACCGATCTCGGTGCGATGCTTGTTGGCACCGTCGTAATTGCAGGTGATGGTGCCGGCACCGACGTTGACGTTGCGGCCCAGCCGAGCGTCACCCACGTAGCTCAAGTGGTTGATCTTGCTGTCCTCGCCCACCTCGACGTTCTTGGTCTCGACGAAATTGCCCACCTTGGCACCCACCGCCAGTCGCGAGCCGGGACGCAGCCGGGCGAAGGGCCCGATACGGTTGCGGCCGGCGATCACGGCACCGTCGATGACACTATGGGCCTCGATCACCGATTCGGCTCCGATATGGCTGTCGCGTATCACGCAATGGGGGCCGATACGAACGCCTTCACCGAGTTCGACGTCACCCTCGAAGACACAACCCACGTCGATCTCCACGTCATGGCCACAGGCCAGATGACCGCGCACATCGAGTCGCGCCGGGTCGAGCAGGGCTACGCCCTGGAGCATGAGCTGCTCAGCGATACCGGCCTGGTAGGCTCGCTCGAGGCGCGCCATCTGCAGGCGGTTGTTGACGCCTTCGACCTCCAGCGGGTTGTCGGGCTGGGCAGTGGCGATCGCCACACCGTCGGCTGCCGCCATGGCAATGACATCGGTCAGGTAATATTCGCCCTGGGCGTTGTCGGCGGAGAGTCGGGGCAGCCAGCGCTGCAGTTGAGCGGCAGTCATGGCCATGATGCCGGTATTGCATTCGCGCACAGCCAGCTCACGTTCGCTGGCATCCTTCTGCTCGACGATGGCCACGACCTCGCCGGCATCGTTGCGCAGGATGCGGCCATAGCCATTGGGGTCTTCGAGAGTCACGGTGAGCAGGCCCATGCGGGTCTCGGTGACCTGGTCGAGCAGGACCTTCAGGGTTTCGCGACGAATCAGCGGGACATCACCATACAGCACCAGCACCTTGCCCTTGCCGAGACCATCCAGCGCCTGGGCCACTGCATGACCGGTGCCCTTCTGCTCTGCCTGCAGGGCAAAGCGCACGGGATAGTCGCCGAGTGCCTGGCGCACCCGGTCCGCCCCATGCCCGATCACCACATGCATCCGGTCGGCCGCGAGCCGCCGGGCGGTTTCGATGACATGAGACACCATCGGCTTTCCAGCCAGGCGGTGCAGTACCTTGGGCAGCTGCGAGCGCATCCGCGTCCCTTGCCCGGCGGCCAGAATCACCACATCGAGGCTCATCTTGACTCCTTATCCTTGATCATTGCGTGTTGCAACAGTGTAACCGACAGCCAATATCAGCGCCCCCGGCCTGCTTGTATCAGCGAACCTCTATCTCCATCTCCTCCATCCGCGACTGGCCGAAGTGATCGGCAAAGGCAGGCGTGGCCACGCTGGACCAGCCGTCCTCCTCGCGGATCAGCATCATCACCTTGAGATCCTGACTCCGGGCCAGCGCCATACCCTCCTCGTCGCCCAGCACCATCAGCGCGGTCGCCCAGGCATCCGCCCAGGCGTTGGAGGGATGCGCCACGGTGACCGATGCCAGGCGATGATCGATGGGCCGGCCCGTGCGCGGGTCCAGCGTGTGGGAGAAGCGCTGTCCTTCCGCCTCGAAGTAGTTGCGATAGTCGCCGGAGGTCGCAATCGAGATGTCATGGACCGGCAAGATATGCGTCGCTTCCTGGCGATCGTCCAGCGGCGCCTCGATACCGATGCGCCAGGGCTGGCTCTCGGCATCGCGGTAGCCGCGCACGATCAAGTCGCCGCCAAGGTTGACCAGGTAGTGTTCGATGCCCTGACCATCCAGGTAGGCCCCCACCCGGTCTGTGCCATGCCCCTTCGCCACGCCACCGAGATCCACGAAGACGTCGCGCAGGCGACGGGCCTGCAAGCCGTTCTCGTCAACCTCGATGCTGTCGGGCCCCACCTGGGCCAGGCGTTCGTTGAGAGTCTCCTCGTCCGGTATCTCCCGAGGACGCGCCTCGCGCCGAAGCTCCACAGGTTGACCAGGCCACCGATAGTGACATCGAAGGCGCCGTCGCTGGCCTCGGCCACCGATCGGCTGATTGCCAGCACCTCGATCAGTTCATCGGAGAGCGGCTGCCACTCCCCCAAAGGCGACTGATTGAAGGCCACCAACTCCGAATCCTCGCGGTAGATCGACATGCTGGCATCCACGTCCTCGAGCACCTCCAGCAGGCCCTCCTCGAGCCGCTGTGCGTCCCCCTGGGTAAGGGGATCGCCTATGGTGACCTGGTAGAAGGAACCGAATATGGCGCCTTCGAGCTGTACCGGCGACTCCAGTGGACGGTCGCTTTCCGAGCAGCCCATCAGCAGCAACAGCAGCGCCGCCGAGGCAAGAATAGGGGGAAGTCGGCTCATGATGGTGAAGCTCTCCTCGAGAACAGCAGGGTTTCGCCTTGCGGCTACCAGAAGATCCATAGCAGCCAGAGGCCCAGAATGATGCGATAGACCACAAAGGGCTGCATACCGATCCGTTTGATGAAGGCCAGAAAGTAGTGAATGCAGACATAGGCGCTGATACCGGATATTACCGCCCCTAACAGTAAGGCAGAAACCGCGATGGGTTCAGGGTTCCGGACCAATCCGCTGACCTCCAGGCCACCGGCCAGCACGATCACCGGAATCGACATGAGGAAGGAGAAGCGGGCCGCGCCCTCCCGGCTCATCCCCAACAGCAGCGCCGCGGTAATGGTGATTCCCGAGCGTGATGTGCCGGGTATCAGCGCCAGCGCCTGGGCCCCGCCTATCAGGAGCGCATCCTTAAGCGTGAGTTGGTACTCACTTCGCCCTGCGCGTCGTTTCCAGTCAGCATAACCCAGCAGCAGACCGAAGCCGATCAGGCTCACGCCTATCACCAGCGGTGAACGCATCACGGTTTCGATGGGTGTCTTGAAGATCAGGGCAGCAAGCCCGACGGGAAAGGTGGCCAGCAGGACCCAGCCGGCCAAGCGCCCATCCGCATCCATGCCGCGACCGCGAACGTAGTCCATCAGGCTGTCGGTCATGCGCACCAGGTCCTGGCGAAAATAGACCACCACCGCCGCCAGGCTGCCGATGTGCAGGGCCACATCGAAGGCCAGGCCCTGATCCTCCCATTCGGTCAGCACCGGCACCAGGATCAGGTGAGCCGAGCTGGAAATCGGCAGGAACTCGGTCAGCCCCTGAACGAGGGCGAGAACGGCGACCTGGAGCCAATCCATATGGCAACCCCTTGAAGCAAGGCCGTCGGCAGCACGGAGGTGTCGACAGCATGAGTCGATTCGACGCGCTGAGGATACACGCCCGTCCATGACTTGTCCGCTGCGTTTCCATTTCAGTCTTTACCATCGAATCGCAGTTGATTACCCTCCCGACCGCGACTAGAATCTCGACGCCGTCAAATGGCGGCACGAACCCATTCCGAGGAATTTATGGAACCTCCCAGTCGATATTACACGACGGAATTTCCAGTTGAACGCGCTGTGTCCTTGAACCGCGCGCACCGGATCCTGCCAGCACCCAGTCGATAGGGTACTGATGGCTCCTTGCGTGCGAGCCTCGACGCGCGCAAAGGAGCCCTACCATGAGCTATGCCGTTCTCGCTGCGTCCCTGCGCAGCGCCATGCAGCGCAACGACCAGGAAACGATCCATCGCCTGATCGCCGAGATGCAGCCGGCCGACCTGGCCGATTTCGTCCAGCACGAACAGACCGATACCGTGATTTCACTGCTTCGCCACCTTCCCCTGGAGCGCCGTGCGGTGGCCTTCGGCTATCTCAGCGTGGCACTTCAGGAGGAGGTTGCCGCCACGCTGACCGACAAGAAGCTCGGCGAACTTCTCGAGCATATGAGCGCCGACGAGCGAGCCGATCTCTTCAAGCTGCTTGACGAAGACCGCCAGCAGGCGCTGCTGAACTCATTGGCCAAGGAGGCTCGCGAGGATCTACGCAAACTGGCCAGCTACGATGAAGGCACTGCTGGTGCGGTCATGACCTCGGACTATGTGGCGATCCCTGCCTACTACGATGTGAAGCGGGCATTGAAGACCATACGGAAAACGGGGGCCGAGGCAGAGACGATCTATCAGCTTTACTGCATCGATACCGCCGGACGTCTTCTGGGTACTGTCTCACTCCGTGAGCTGATACTGGCCGAAACCGATACCCAGATCGCCGAATTGATGACCGAAGACGTGGTCCACGTGACCACCACCACCCCTCAGGAAGACGTCGCCCGGCTGATCTCGCGCTACGACCTGCTCGCCCTGCCGGTCGTCAACGGCGGCGAACAGCTGGTGGGCATCATCACCTACGACGACGCCATGGACGTGGCCGAGGAGGAGGCCACCGAGGACATGCACAAGGGTGTGTCGGTGGGCAAGCTGGAGGGCGGCCTGCGCAGCGCCAGCCTGTTTGACCTCTACCGCAAGCGTATCGTCTGGCTGGTGCTGCTGGTCTTCGCCAATATCTTCTCCGGCGCCGGCATCGCCTACTTCGAGGAGACCATCGAGGCCTATATCGCCCTGGTGTTCTTCCTGCCCCTGCTGGTGGACAGCGGCGGCAACGCCGGCTCCCAGGCCGCCACCCTGATGGTTCGCGGCATGGCCACCGGCGACGTACGCAGCCGTGACTGGGCCCGGCTGCTGGGGCGTGAGGTCTTCGTGGCAATAGGCCTGGGCCTGACCATGGCGTTGGCCGTCTCGGTGGTGGGCGTATTCCGCGCCGGCACCGAGATCGCCCTGGTAGTGGCCATGAGCATGGTGCTGATCGTGATCGTGGGCAGCCTGATCGGCATGATCCTGCCCTTTATCCTCGACCGCCTGGGCTGGGATCCGGCCACCGCCTCGGCGCCGCTGGTGACCTCCATCGCCGATGCCTCCGGAGTGCTGATCTACTTCGCCATCGCCACCGCCGTCCTGGGGCTGCCAACCTGACGGCCTTCAACTCAAGGTGAGGGAGTGCGAGAATCACCCTGAGCCAACCTATCTCATCGACTGGATTCCCGCCTGTGTCAGAGACGTCCTGACGCAGAGGGAATCTGGAAGCCCATGGCTCTGCAGTACGATCGAGCAGGACACGACCATGAACACCACCAATGAACAGGCTCGACACAACCAGGAGGCCAAGCAGGCGACCTATATCGCAGCCTGGCTGGATGGGGTGCTGGGCCTTGCCAAGGTCATCGTGGGCACGCTGGTGGGCTCCGCCGCCTGGTAGCCGACGGTATCCACTCCTTCTCGGATCTCATCACCGACGGCTTCGTCCTGGCCGCCACCCATTACGGCCGGCAGGGGCCGGACCACGACCACCACTATGGCCATGGTCGCATCGAGACCCTGGCCACCTTGCTGCTGGGCAGCGTCCTCATCTTCGTGGCCGGGGCCATCGCCTGGTCCAGCCTGCAGCGCCTGTACACCGGCACCCTGATCTCGGCTCCCGGCATCTGGGCCATGCTGCTGGCACTGGTCGCACTGCTCGCCAAGGAGGCGCTGTTCCGATACACCATGGGCGTCGCCAAGCGAGTGAAATCCAAACTGCTCGAGGCCAATGCCTGGCACTCCCGCTCCGACGTGCTCTCGACGGCGGTGGTCCTCGTCGCCCTGGTCGGTGCGCAGTTCGGCATCGGCTGGCTGGATGCCATCGCCGCAGTCATCGTCGGTCTGCTGGTCGGAAAGGTCGGCTGGGACCTGCTGTGGGAGTCCGCCCGGGAGCTGGTCGATACCGCCCTGCCGGAAGATGCCCAGCAGGATATGCACCAGGTCGCCCTCGGTGTCCCCGGCGTGGAAGGCGTTCATGACCTGCGTACCCGCCAATCGGCAGGACACGTCATCGTCGACCTGCATGTGGTCGTGGGAGCACGCATCAGCGTGTCGGAGGCTCATGAAATTGGCAATGAGGTGAGCCGACGCCTGCGCCGGCATTATCCCGCACTCAGCGACGTCACCTTCCATATCGACCCGGAGGACGATGCCGGCGAAGGCGATCCCAGCCGCTTCCCCGGCCTGCCGCTGCGACCGGCAGTGGAACAGGCGCTGGCAGAACGATGGTCGTCGCTCTCCTGTTGGCCACACATCGTGGAGTATCGGCTTCACTACCTGGATGGAAAGATCACGGTGGTGGTATTCGTCGACGAAGCGCTGGAGACGTCGGTGGCGACCCGGCTTCCCGATCGACTCGCTGAACGGGCGAGCGACCTGCCCTGGCTGGGCGGGGTCGAAGCGGAAAAAGCCCTGGACTGACCCGATGACAGGCAGTTGACACCCTGGCACCGATCCCGGAGGGTATGCTTCCCCCCGCTATCCACTATCGAAGGAGACTCCATGGCCGCAGAGATGATCAAGCCTGCCGTCCTGCTCATCGCCATTCCCTTCTCCATACTGCTGACGGTCATCCTGGTCGTGGCGATTCGTTCGCTAATATCGCGGAGAAAGGATGATGACTAGCACCGCACTCGGACGAACCTTAATGCATGCAAAAGTCCATGCAACCGCAAGCGATCAAAGTCCCGTCAAGATCGCCGTTGCAATGGTGAAATAGATCAAGACCCCACAGGCATCGATCAGCGTCGTCACCAAGGGCGCCGACGCCGTGGCCGGATCCCAGCCTACCCGGTTGAGCAGGAACGGCAAGCACATGCCCAGCAGGCTACCGAACAGCACGATGACCACCATGCTCATGGCAACCACCATCGCGACTGCCTCCCCCCCACGCATCACGCCGATGGGGCTACCGCCAGTGCCATGGTAAGGCCCAAGGCCCCGGCTACCAAAAGCTCGCGACCGAGCAACTTGCTCCAGTCCTTGACCCCCACATCACCCGTTGCCATACCGCGTACCATCAGGGTCGCGGCCTGGGCACCGGCGTTGCCGCCACTGCCGATCAGCAGGGGTAAAAAGAAAACCAACGCTACCTGGGCGGCAATAGTGTCCTCGAAGTAAGCAATACCAGCACCGGAGAAAAGATTGGCGAAGACCAGCAATACGAGCCAAGTTACCCGCTTGCGGTAAAGGCTCCAGATCGGGACTCGGCTAACACCATCCTCC
Source organism: Halomonas sp. BC04 (assembly GCF_000568385.1). Lineage (NCBI taxonomy): Bacteria > Pseudomonadati > Pseudomonadota > Gammaproteobacteria > Oceanospirillales > Halomonadaceae > Halomonas > Halomonas sp. BC04. Next base: position 143 of record NZ_AZQX01000247.1, on the reverse strand, counting down.
AACTGGCCGATGGACATCCCCTTGTGGAAATCCTCGGTGGCCTCGGATTCCGCCACATCCATGGCATCATCGTGGGTGACGATGCCCACCAGCCGCTCATCGTGGTCGATGACCGGCATGGCCAGCAGATCGTAACGCGATAT
>NZ_AZQX01000246.1:0-47287 GCF_000568385.1 Halomonas sp. BC04 | reverse complement strand
GTTTCGCTGGGGACAGGTGCTACGGCGAGATGCGTTTTTTGCTCTTGCGTACGTCCGCTGTTAGCGTGGGTAAACAGAAGAATCAGATAGTGGAGCACGCAACATGGACTCAGCCGTCAATACCATAGTGGGTCAGTCGCTCGTCATGCAGCAGGCCCAGGCCGCGCAGCAGGTACAGCTGGAGGTCTATAAGGAAGCCCTGGACATGCAGAAGGATCAGGTTGCTGCCCTGATGGCCTCTGCGTCGGTGGAGCCGCAGCTGGCCAATGATGGGATGGTGGGTACGCAGATCAATACCTACGCCTGACAGAAAGTGCCTGCGCTCGGGCATGCAGTTTTCTGAACACTAACTTTACCCGCCCTCATTTTCCCAGCGCCAATTTGACGGCTTCCTCGGCGTGAATGGCCGTGGTGTCGTAGAGCGGCACCTCGGTCTGGCTTTGCTGCACCAGCAGGGCAATCTCGGTACAGCCCAGTATTACCGCTTCGGCACCCCGTTCGCGTAGCGACTGAATGATTTCCAGGAAGCGCTGCCGCGACGTCTCCTTCACCTCTCCCAGACACAGCTCGTGGTAGATCACCTCGTGCACGAGGCCGCGCTGAGCATCGTCGGGTACCAGTACCTCGATGCCGAAGCCTTCGGCGATACGTCCTTTGTAGAATTCCTGCTCCATCGTGAAACGGGTGCCGAGCAGGCCGACGCGGCGGATGCCGTCGGCGGCCAGGCGTTGCGCCGTGGCATCGGCGATATGCAGCAGGGGAATCGAGACCGCCTCGGCGATCTGCGGCGCGACCTTGTGCATGGTGTTGGTGCCGATCAGCAGGAAATCCGCCCCGCCGGCCTCCACGCTGCGGGCGGCACGGCTCAGTATCTTGGCGGTGGCGTCCCAGTCGCCGGCATGCTGCAGCCGCTCGATTTCGGCGAAGTCGACGCTGTAGAGGCACAGCTTGGCTGAGTGCAGCCCTCCCAGGGCGGCCTTGACGCCTTCGTTGAGGGCACGGTAGTAACTGGCGGTGGATTCCCAGCTCATGCCGCCGAGCAGGCCGATGGTCTTCATGGTCATGGGTTGCCTCTTGTTGTTGTCGTTGACCAGTTCGCTGCGCCGCTGGCTCAGGTCTCGTATTCGTCGTGGCGTCGGTTCCACACGTAGGGCGGCGTCTGCGGCCGGCCCGGCGGTGAATCCTCCCAGTTCTCTTGGCGACCGTAGGGCGTCAGGTCCAGATAGGTCCACAGGCTGCCCAGGTACTCCACGCCGCGCTTGCTGCTGAAATAGGTGCGAAAGACCCGCTCGCCGTCACGCAGGAAGACGCTGATGCCATGGCGCTCGCCGCGGTCGGTATCGGGAGCATGGCAATTGCAGCTCGTCACACCCATGTCCCGGTTGAAGTCGCTGCCGAGCGATGAGACCCACGTCGGGTGCTGCCAGCCCATGCGTGCCTGGTAGCGGACGAGTTTCTCCCGCGGTGCCCGGGAGACCAGCACCAGCGTGGTGTCGCGGGCATGCAGGTGAGCGGGGTGGGTCATGGCGTCCACAACCCAGGAGCAGCCGTCGCAGCCGGCCTCCCAGTCTGGCCCGAACATGAAATGATAGACGATCAGTTGGCGGCGCCCCTCGAACAGGTCGAGCAGGGTGGCTTCACCCTGTGGCCCATCGAAGCCGTAATCGCCACGTACCTCGACCATTGGCAGGCGCCGCCTTGCAGCGTTCAGGCGGTCGCGCTCCCGCGTATGAGCCTTCTCGCGGGCGATCTGCTCTTCCAGGGCAGCGCGCCACTCGTTCTCGGAGACGATAGGGGGCATGGCACTCGAGGTAATCATCATCGCATCTCCACTTCCAACTCTGAGATCAAGCCAGGTTGAGCTGCCCCCAGGTTGAGTTGCCAGGAGACGCCGAAGCGGTCGTTGAGCCAGGCGAAGCGGGTACTGAAGCCGTAGTCGTCGGGTGGCATCAGCAGCTCGCCCTGTTCGGACAGCTTCTCGAGAAGGCGCTCGAACTCATCGCGGCTTTCGCATTCGACGAACAGCGATATCGACGGCGTAAACGTAAAGGCATGATGTATCGGGCTGTCGATACAGGTATAGCGCCGGCCGGCCAGGGTGAATTCGGCCTGCTTGATACTGCCTTCCCTGCCCGGTTCCTCGGGGCCGTAGCGCTCGAGCCGGACGATGTCGGAGTCGTCGAACAGCGAGACATAGAAGCGCATGGCCTGCTCGGCATTGCCCTCGAACATCAATTGCGGGGCGATATGATGCGGCATCGGTACTCCTCCTCAAGCCGTTCGAAGGTGGGCCAGAAAGGGGTAGGGGTGTGGCCCTGCAGCACGACTTCCAGAATGGAGAGGTGGGTGTGCCAACCACTGGCCACATTAACCATGGTGTCGTCATCGGCAAGGCGGCGATGCGTGACCACCAGGCGCACCTGATCGCCGGCCTCACCGAGTTCGAAAGTCACTTCCGAAGGTGCCTCGTTGCCTTCGGCCCAGGTCCAGGCCAGCAGGTGGGGCGGCTCGCAGCGCAGCACCTGGTGATGGGTCGTGAAGCTGCCTTCGTAGCGGCGAAGCCGTTCGGATGGCGATGTTCGGTCGGGGGTAAGCTCGGTATTGTGGAAGTGCAGGGCGAAGGAGGCACCCTGGCGTGGGTCCATCACTCCGGGAGCTAGCCACAGGCCACGCTTGTCGGATTCGGTAAGGAAGGCCCAGACCCGTTCGATGGGCCCTGGCAGCAGGCGTTCGAAGCGGATGCTCTCTTCGGCGATCCTCTCGCCGTAGCCGGTGTCATCCATCTTGCCTCTCCTCCTTCGTCGATTCGCCACCCAGGTCAGCCTTCAGCGCTGCTTCCAGTGCGTTTAGCCGCTGGCTCCAGAAGCCTTCGTAGAAGCTCAACCACTGTTCCGCCGCCGCCAGCGGCTCCGGTTGCAACCGGCAGTAGTGGGCACGCCCTTCGATGCGCCGCTCCACCAGTCCGGCTTGTTCCAGCACGCGCACGTGTTTGGAAACCGCAGCCAGCGAGATGGCGAACGGCTCGGCCAGCTCGCCGACCATGTGCTCGCCGGCCGCCAGCCGCTCGAGCAGCAGGCGCCGGGTGGGGTCGGCCAGGGCGTGGAAGACCTGGTCCAGGTTCGTTGCGTCATATTCAGCCATCTGGATTATGTAGTTCCCGCGCGAAGTATTGTCAACTATGTGGTTGAATATTAGGCGTGATATGGCGCTTCATTGGCGATGACTATGAGTTCGATTGAATATTCCCCGCTTTACCTAAAGCCAAGTTGAGGTATTAGCCTGCGCTTATCGGTTGCCCCTGAGAGACAAGGAGAACGACATGCAGGCTGTATCGATCACTCAACCCCTTCATGAATCGGCTCGGTGGGAGACGCCAGCACTCGACCTCGATGCCTATCTGGCCCGCATCAATTACTTCGGGCCCCTGACGCCCGACTTGGCGACATTGAGTGCCCTGCAGCAGGCGCACCTTGCCGCCATACCGTTCGAGAATCTGGAAATTGTCACCGGCGGCGAGATCAACCTGGATCTGGAAAGCCTTCAGGACAAGCTGGTACGGCGTCGGCGCGGCGGATACTGCCATGAGCAGAACACCTTGTTTGCCACGGTGCTGGATCGGCTTGGCTTCGAGGTCGCCGGGCGCAACGCCAGAATGCTGATGGGTGATGACGAGCGCGTGGTCACGCCGCTCGGTCATACGATGCTGGTGGTGACAGTGGCGGGCTGCGACTGGCTGGTCGATGTGGGGGTCGGCAATGTCGGGCCGCGGGAGCCGATTCTGCTCGAGGAGGGCAACGAGGTGAGCCATGGCCCCTGGGAGTATCGCATCGAGCGCTCGCCATTGGGGTATTGGCTGCTGCGCCATAGGCGTGACGGTGGCTGGTTCAATATCTACCAGTTCAGTGACGAGCCCTGCTACCGCGCCGACTCTGGCGAATACAATTATCTGGCTTCTCATCATCCCGCATCGCCATTCGTGCGGCGAATCGTGGCTCAGCACAACGGTGCCGAGGAACGACTTGCGCTCACCGATCTGGAGTTGAAGGTCTTCCGCCCAGGCGAGGCGCCGGAGCTGTACAAGATTGCTGCCGGTGAACTCACCGGCGTACTGCGTGAGCGGTTCGGATTGGAGCTGACCCCGGAACAGGAGTGCGTGTTGCTGCGGCGAGCCGAGAAGCTCGCCGGGGCCACCTCCGAGGGGGAGCCGTTGGGAACCTGAGCAAGGCTAGAAGCGTGTATCGCCTATGGCGGGCATTACCACTTCCTTGAGATAGGCGCTCGGGGACAGTGTCAGCAAGGTTCGCACCAGGCTCACCACGTCGTGCATCGGGATGAGCTCGCCATCGCCGCGTCGGGCCGCCTGCTCGAGAGGTACCGACAGTTGGTCCTCGGTATTCAGGTAGCCGAGCTGCAGGCAGGTGATCCCCAGGCGGTGCTCGCGAAACCCCTCGCGCAGCGCCTCGGCGATGCCGCGCAGGGCGAACTTTGTGGCACCGAAGGTGACCTCCGGCCTGCCGTGGCCGGGCAAGGCAGAGGTCGAGCCGGTGAGGATGATGCGGGGTGCAGCGGAGCGTAGCAGCGCGGGGAGTAGCGCTTGGATCAGCAGGATGGCGCCGCTGACGTTGACCGTGACGATACACTGGATCTCCGCGGGGCTGTCCGCCAGGAAGCGGTAGTCCGGCTCGAAGGCCCGGCTTTCCCACAGCCCAAGGTTGTAGATCAGCACATCCAGCTTGCCCCCTGCCATCGCCTCGGCCACCTGGGCGGCCGCCTGCTCCGGCGAGGCCAGGTCGGCCGCTATCCAGTCGATGGCGATGCCGGGGCGTTCGCGTAGCTTGGACGGCATGCTACGTGATACACCGATCAGGCCATCGCCGCTGTCGCCCAGTCCTTCGATAAAGGCCCGGCCCAGGCCCTGGCTCGCTCCCACTACCATGATGCGCATGCTGTTTTCTCGCTTTGGTGATGTTGCCGGCACCGTACGACCTCAAGTGCAGCTGAGGTCAAGTTGATTATCGGTGCGGTCGATCCACTGCCTTGCGCATCTCGCGGCGATATGTCAGCGCTACCATGGCGTCTTCTTTCAGCGATAGGCGAGAAGCCCAGAGGATGTCATCGCGGCGGTGGCCCATGTCTTCGAGAATATGATCGTCGTAGGCCAGCAGCGGCAGGAAGCGCTGGCGAAACTGCCGCCGGCGCCGGTAATCCCACCACAGGGTCTCGAGCCAATGGACCAACTCCAGAGATGGCATGGCCGGCATGTAGAAGTCGGGCCGTGGCGGTGGGGTGGGGCGCTGCTCGGTCGTGGAGTCGGGCCGGCGAAGCGGTTCGTACTGGGTCATGTCGCACCTCCTGGCAACAGCCGTCTAGGAGCGGCTGCCGTGTTTTTCATGAATGAAAGGAGGGTCGCGACCTCTGGGAGAGAGCATGGTTCGGCCAGTTGGATCAATCAAACGAAAAGGTCTACATTGTCTTTTAAGATAAATTGAAAGGTTCAACGATGACCCAAGCCGCTCTCTCCCCTGCCAGGTCGCCGCTGCTCGATACCGATGTGCTGCGTACCTTCGTCGCCATCGCCGAATGTGGCAGCTTCACCCGGGCCGCCCGCCAGATCTTCCGTACACCCTCGGCGCTCAGCATGCAGATCAAGCGCCTGGAGGAAACCCTTGGCCATACGCTGTTCGTGCGTGAGGCCCGCCAGGTGCGGCTGACCCCGGAAGGGGAGGTGCTGCTCGGCTATGGACGGCGCTTGCTCAAGCTCAATGAGGAGGCGGTGGCGCAGTTCCTGGCCCCTGCCATGGTGGGCCGCCTGGGCTTCGGTACCACCGACGACGTGGGCTCGCGCATCCTGCCGGGAGTGCTCGCGCAGTTCGCCCGCTCGCATCCGGCGGTTCAGGTCGATGTGGTAGTGGGGAGCAGCCGGGCAATGCTTGCGCGGCTGGATGCCGGTGAACTCGACCTGGTACTGGTCACCGCCGGGAATCCCGGGCAGGAGGAGCGCGGCGTGATCGTGCACAGTGAGCCGCTGGTGTGGACGGGGCGTGAAGGCGGGGTGGCAGTCCAGCGCTCGCCGTTACCGGTGGCCCTGGCCCATCAAGGCTGCGCCTGGCGGGGCATGGCGCTGGAGGCGTTGAGCCAGGCGGGCCTTAGCTATCGCATCGCCTACACCTGCGAACACAGTGCCGGCCAGGAAGCCGCCATGATCGCCGACCTGGCGGTGTCTCCGTTCCCGCAGAGCCTGGTGCGCCCACCGCTACGGCGTATCGATCCCGACTTGCTGCCGCCGCTGGGTGAATATCAGTTGGCGCTGGTCAAGCGCCCCGGTGCCGATCCGGCCTGCGAGACGCTGGTGGAGCATGTGATGAGGGCATTCCAGGATTTCTGAACGTTCTTGAGCGGGTGTATCAGGCTGCGGCCTTGGTCGGGAAGAGTTGCCGCGGCACCCACCAGAGGAAAATCGCCATGCCGATGAGCTCCACCAGCGACTGGAATACGATGGCAACCACCGCCAGCTCGTAGGAAGCTGGAAGGGAAAGCGCCAGCGGCAGCACGACGAAGGAGTTGCGCGTGCCCAGGCTGAAGGCCAGCACGCGTCCCTGGGCAGGTGGCAGTTTCGTCACCTGCGCCAGCAGCCGGGCCAGCAGCGCCGCGACGAGCAGAAAGCAGGCAAAGGCCAGCAGTAGCCTGCCGAGCAGGGGCAGGGAGCCCGTCACAACCCCGACCTGGGTGGCGGCGATGGAGAAGACCACCAGGGCCAGCAGTGGCACCGGCAACCACCCCAGCCGCTCGACATAGTGCTCGCGGCGACGCCTCCCCTGAGCCCACTTCTCGGTGACAAAGGCCAGCAGCAGCGGTAATAGAATCAGCCCCGCAAAGGCCAGCAGCAGCTCGCGTTGAACCACGGCGACCAGCAGGCTCTGATCCAGGAACAGCCACAGATAGAAGGGCAACAATATCAGCTGCAGCAACAGGCTGATCGGCGAGAAGGCGATGGCGTACTGGGCCTTGCCGCCGCCCAGATGGGAAAAGGTGATGAACCAGTCCGTGCAGGGCACCAGCAGTACCAGCAGTATGCCCAGGCGAACCGCCGGCTCGGCGGCAAAGAGGCTTGCCAGTCCCCAGGCGACCAGTGGCAGCAGCACGAAATTGCCGATCACGGCCGCGGTGATGAAGTGCGTATCGCGCCAGGCACCGCGCAGCTTTGTCAGTGGCACCTGAGTGAAGGTGGCGTAGAGCAGCACTCCCAGCAGCGGCCACAGCAGTGCTTCCAGCATGCCAACCTTACCAGGCAGGATTGTGCCCAGTATCAGGCCCATGGTGATCGCCGCCAGATAGACCAATACCTGATACGTCTCCAGTGTCTGGCGTGTCAAAAAGCAGATCTCCATGTGTTTGGCGGGCCAGGACTCCGTAGCGGCTGCCCTATGCCGACACCTACGCCGCCGGTGTAGCCAGGGCAAGTACAGTCGAGGTCAGGCTGGCGGTGTCGAGCATGAGGATGCCCTCTTGCGTGGCATCGAGGGTGTTGACTCGCTTGCCACGGTCGATCCAGGTCGCCGAGCGACCCCCGCCGAATGCGCCGTCGCAAGGCCCCACGCAGTTGGCCATGAGTATCGTCATGGCGTGTTCGCGGGCGAAGGCGGCGTAACAGGCGTAGGCCTCATCCATCCCCGGTGCCAGCTTGGCCACGCTGGCCAGGTAGATATCTGCTCCCAGGCTTGCCGCCGTGGCTGCATGGTCGGGCTGCAGCGACTCAAAGCAGATCGCCAGCGCCAGGCGGTGTTCACGGGTCTCGATGAGCAGTGGCCGTTCGCCGGCCGAGAAGTAGGGTAGCTCGTCGTCGTGCAGTCGCTGCTTGGCATAGGCTAGCCGCCCGGCGTGGGGCTGGAACACCACCATGCCGATATGCGGCTTTCCCGAGGTGACCAGCGGCAGGCCGACAACAATCACCATGCCGTGGGTAACACTCAGGCGCTGGAATACGTCCAGCCGTGGGTCTTCCGGATGGGTGGCCAGGCCCTTGGCCAGCGGGGGCTCGTAGCCGGTCAGCGAGAGTTCGGGGAAGAAGATTAACTCAGCGTCATGGGGCGCGGCCCGTTCCACGAGCTCGGCATGGCGTGCCACGTTGGCTTCGATATCGCCCGTTACCGAGGCGCACTGCACGGCGCACAGCTTCATCGGCTCGCTCCCTCTCGCCTGGCTTTCAGCCCAGCGTACTCCACATTTGACCGAAGGCGAATGCTACTGGGCCAGTTTCAATCGTAAGGCGGGGAGGCAGGATCCCCCTGGCGTTATCGTAGGTGGGCGTGGTTCCCCTGGCTCAACAACCGTTAGAATTTCCGGTAACCGACGAAGAGGATCGCCCATGTTCGCACCTGCGCTTTCCATCGCCCGTACGCCGCTGGTGGCCGTTTACGGTACACTGAAGCGTGGGCAGCGCAACCACGACTGGCTGGAGGGCGCCGACTTCCTGGGCAGCGACCGGCTGACCAGCGCCACCCTCTACGATCTTGGACCATTTCCAGGTGCCAAGCCCGAACCCTCATGCGGAGTCGAGGTGGAGGTATTTCGAGTCGATGCCGCTCTGCTCACCGAGCTGGACAGGCTCGAGGACTTCCGCTCGCGCCAGCCCCATGCCGGGCTCTACCACCGTGCCATTCACGCCACCAGCTTCGGCCCCGCCTGGCTCTATCTCTACAATGCCGATGTGGCAGGCTATGCCGCCATTCGGCAGGGAGGATGGTGGCCGGGGGAGTCGGGTCGCTAACCTTCCCGCAGCATCTTCTCTCGCCGCGCGACTTCCACTTCAGTGGGTGGGTCCATGGCAAAGTCGCCGGTCTGTACCGCGCCTTCGCGTTCATACCGCGCAATCACGATGCCGTTGGGCGAAACGCGATGGGCAGTCAGCTTGAAGGCCGCCGACCTGGCGCCATCGTCGAACAGCTTCTTGCCGCTCCCCAGTATCACGGGAAAGGTGAACGTATGAATCTCATCGACCAGGTCGGTGGCGAGCAGTGCATGGGTCAGTTCGGTGCTGCCCTGGGTAAGCAGCGCCGGGCCATCTTCCTGCTTCAGCCTGGCGATATCGGTCGCTGCATCGCCGAGAGCCACCGAGCCCTTCCAGGTCAGTTCGAGCCCCTTTCGGGTCGCCACGTACTTGGTTATCGAATTGAAGGTTCTGGCGATGTCGCTATCCGGGCCATTCTCGGCATAGGGCCAGTGGGCGGCGAAGATCTCGTATGTCCTGCGCCCGAGCAGCAGGTCGAACGGCTGCTCGAACAGCTTGCCCATCTCTTCACCGAACACCTCGTCCGCCAGCGGCGCGACCCAGCCGCCGTAGCGGAAACCGCCGGTCGGGTCTTCCTGTGGCCCGCCGGGTGCCTGCATGACACCGTCCAGCGACACCATTGCGCCAACGATAACCTTTCGCATGGGCTCCTCCTTCTGGTTTGTTCATGTACCCAGTATTCGAATGGGATGTGGAAGAATCGACAGGGCGGAAATATGATATCCCTACCCTCGATACCCGGAGCCCGCTCATGTCTCGCGCTATCGACATCCCCGTTGCCGCCGGCACCATCGACGCTCATGTCTTCACGCCCGGGAGTGCCGACGGCCCCCTGCCGGCCGTGGTGTTGTTCACCGATATCGGCGGTCTTCGTCCCTGCTATCACGAGAAGGCCCAGCAGGTCGCGGACAACGGCTATGCCGTGTTGATGCCCAACGTCTACTACCGCGATGCGCGCGGCCCCGTCGTGCCGGCAGGCCAATCCTTCCGCGACCCGGACGTGCGACCGACGCTGTTCCAGTATGCCGGCCGCCTCACGCCCGAAGCGCAATCCCGCGACTTCGCCGCGCTACTGGAATGCCTCGACAGCGAGGCCGAGTTCGCGGACGGCAAGATAGGTGTGGTGGGCTACTGCATGACCGGGGCCTTCGCGCTACGCATGGCAGCCGAATACCCTGGCCGCGTTGCCGCTGCAGCCGGCTTTCACTCGGCCAACCTGGCAACAGCCGGCGACCCGAACAGCCTTGTGCATGTGGTCGGTGGCATCGAGGGGCGTGTCTATTTTGGCCACGCCGACAAGGACGCGTTGCTGCCGCCCGACCAGATCGCCCGGATGGACGAGGCGTTGGCCACCGCCGGCGTGCACTTCACCACCGAGCTCTACAAGGGCGCCGCCCACGGCTTCACGGCCAAGGATGCTCCCAGCTACAATGCGACCGCCGATGCCTTGCATCACAAGCGGCTCGCCATGCTCCTGGAAGAGACGCTGTAGCGGGAGCGCCCATCAGCGGCCACTGCATGGGGCCGCGAGGCGGCGAAAACCCGCCTGTGGCCAGGGGTGGTTGGAGCAGGCCAGTACGCGCAACGGAAAAGCCGTCGTCGTGATTGGCCTGGTTATTCGCTGCTACTGATGGCTCGAATGTCTTCGATATCCACGGGTCGTGAGAGTACCGACTTATATCGGACCAAGTCGTCCTTGAGCATAAGCGGAAGCTCCAGGCCCAGTAAATTGACCGATTTGTAGCGAGAGAAATCAATGTTGAGTGGGACCCAGGACTGGTTGCCTACATCAAAGATCCTCGGCCCGTCGGCGTTGCCCACCTCAACCTTGACGCCTTCATGGATGAACTGGACATAGGTCAGATCCCACCCTTCCTCCCGGTAGTGTGTGGCGGCCTTGGATATGTGCTCTTGACCGGCCATAACCACCGACCAGAAATGTGTCCCGGGGACGAAAAGGTCAATATCGTTCAGTTCACGCTCAGAGCCATATCCCTTTGCTGCGAGACCCCCGCAGATCAGGAAGGGAATGTTCCTTTCCCTCAGTAACCCGGTAATCCATTGGGCTGCTACTCGATGCACGCCTGCTCCTTGCTGTCCGCATAACCATGCTGTTTATCCAATCTACCGTCATGCCATCACCTCTACCTTAGTCCAGTCCCCAGCTACCGAGTCGAGCTGTTGCTTCAATGCCGGGCTCTTGTCGATGATGTGCGGGTCGTCCCAGCGTTGGCGCACGCTTTGATGCAGGCAGGGTTCCGGCGTGCGGTGCTGCTCCACACTCTTTCATTCATGCTGCAGGATATTGACGAGCTTTCCGAGCGGGTCGCGAACATAAAATCGTCTCACTCCCCAGGGCTCGCTGACGGGGCCATACTCGATGGGCACGTTGGCGTCATTGAAGCGAGCCAGTGCCGTTTCGATATCGTCGACTTCGATGGATAGGTCCGGCACGGGCGTGCCGGAGCCGCCCTCGGTGCCGAAACTCACCTGAACGGCCATCTTTTCGTCCGAGCCGTACGTTCTAAACCAGCCGTGATCCATGAGCAACTCGAGGCCCAATATGTCGCCGTAGAAGGCTGCCGCCTCGTCGAGATTTGATGTCGCCGTGTTGGACATGATGCGTTTGACTTTCATGGGCCACCCAGTTTTCGGTTTGTTCTGGCTTCAACAAGCCCTTCTGGGCAAAGTCTTTCTCAGTAAGCGCTAGACGCTTCGGTCGGGAGGTTTAAACGTAGACGTTGTTCTAGTTACCTGCCAAATAACCAGGCTAAGTCTCACCTTGGAGCGCTAAGTTTCATTGTTTATTCAAGTGTCGTGATCAATCAGCCATTGTTGCGGTGATAAGTGAAGTCAGGCCTGTTCTTTCCCTCTCTTTTAAACCAAGATGTCCGGCAATCACATGAACCCAAGGAGCTTCCCATGAGCGGCACCCTCTATCGCTTGGCTGCCTTTACCGACGATCCGAACGGCGGTAACCCTGCCGGGGTGTGGTTGGGCGTGGCGCTGCCCGAGCCCGCGGAGATGCAGCGCATTGCCGCTGAAGTGGGCTATTCCGAAACGGCCTTCATTGCCGGGAAGGGGGAGCGGCGCACGGTGCGCTACTACAGCCCCGAGGCTGAGGTGAGCTTCTGCGGCCATGCCACGGTGGCCGGAGGCGTGCAGCTAGGCCAGCTCAGCGGTGCGGGTACTTATCGGCTGGATACGGCGGTGGGCGAGGTAATGGTTACTGTCGACCAGGCGGAAGGAGAGTGGCAGGCGTCGCTGGTATCGGTCCCTCCGGAGTATCGGCCCGCGGAGCCAGCACTGGTGGAGAAAGTGTGCGAGCTGCTCGGCTGGCAGGCGGATGAACTCGACCCCGTAATTCCGCCCGCGCTAGCTTACGCCGGGGCCTGGCACCTGGTGCTGGCATGCCAGGAGAGTCAGCGCCTCGACCGGCTCGAATACGACTTCGAGCGGCTCAAGGCGCTGATGCTGCGGGAGGGGCTGACCACGCTGCAACTGGTGTGGCGCGAGAGCGACACATACTTCCATGCCCGCAATCCGTTCCCGGTGGGTGGGGTGGTGGAGGACCCCGCTACCGGTGCGGCGGCAGCGGCGCTGGGTGGCTACCTGCGCGATGCGAGCCTGCTCAAGGCGCCGGCCCAGTTGATAATTCGCCAAGGTGAGGCGATGGGCCGGCCCAGTCGCCTGCAAGTGGATATTCCGCTTTCGGGTGGCATCGTCGTGACCGGGCAAGCGGTGGAGCTCATGGCCTGAGTACCCAATAGTCGTTCTGGATGTCGTGCGGCAACTGGTGGACCTCGATGTTACCGAAGTCCGCCTTGCCGAAGTACTCCCTCGCCTTCTCCCGGCCCCACATCGTGCCCAGCCCCTCGCCGCCCTGGGCGAGGGAGACGCTCATGCAGTGCATGATCGAGAGGGTATAGAGCAGGGGGCCCATGGGGTGGTCGCGGTCGCCGTGATGATGGCTCGATGCGTGGATATCCTGCGCCAGGTAGACGCCATCCTCGCGGAGGGTACGGCGTATGCCCTTGAGCAGGTTCAGCGGGTGTGCCTGGTCATGAATGGCATCGAAGGTGGTCACCAGGTCGTAACGCTGCGCCGGCGCCGTCTGGTCGAAGTCGCTGAGGTCGCGCTCCTCGAAGCGCAGGTTCGTCAGGCCGCGATGAGCGGCTTGCTCCGTCGCCCAGCCGATGGCCTCCTCGGAGAGGTCGTAGCCGGTAAACCGGCTGTTGGGAAACCGTTCGGCAAGCTTCATCAGCGCCAGACCGCGGCCGCAGCCCAGGTCGAGTGCATCGATCCCCTGCCCCAGCCTGCCCGGCAGTTCCGGCGCCAGGGGGAGGATGGTGTCCAGTAGCACCGGCAGCACGGTCTGGCCGCTGTCCTCGGCCATGACTTCATGGAAGCGAGCGTAGCGCGAGTACGGCACGCCGCCGCCGTGGTGGAAGCAGGCCAGCACGTCGTCCTCCACTTGGCCCAGCAGGGGCAGGTACTGGGCGAAGACGGCAAGGTTGGCCTCCCCACTGTCAGTCAACAGCGTGGCGTGCTCGGGCGGAAGGCGGTAGGTCAGGGTCTGCGGGTCGTGCTCGACCAGCGCCGCGACGGTCGCGCCGCCCAGCCACTCACGCACGTAGCGCTCATTGAGCTTCGCCTTGGCGGCAAGCTCGTGGCTGGTGACCGGCTCGCCGTCGGCCAGGTGAGTGAGCAAACCGCTGCGGTGGGCCAGCGAGGTCAACTGCAGCATGGCGCCTTCGTTGAGCGCGGTTACGAAGCGGGCCTCGAAGTCGGCGGCGCGGGTGGCGTCGAAGGCGTCGTTGGCGTAAGGCTTGGCTTGGGCAGTCATGGCGGTTCTCCTGGGGACTTGTTGTGTACGTGGAGAGACCATTCTGGCGCTCCCGGCTGGGCTACACTGAAGTCCCTACGGACAGAAACCGGCGGTTTCCGCCATGTCGATAAACAAGCCCACCATTGCATTGCTGGCGATTCCGGAAGTGGCGGCGTCCACCCTGTATGGGGTCTACGACGTCTTCGCCGCTGCGGGGCGCGACTGGCCCGCGCTCATCGAGGCAGGGCCGGTGAGCCGCTCTTCGTGCCGCAGGTGGTTGCCTGCACCGGCCCCCGGGAACTGACCATCGCCAATGGCGTGCGCATCGTTCCCGATGCCGGCCTGGATGGGGTGCCCGACGTGGTGTGCATCCCCGAGATCATGCTGCCTCCGGAAACGCTGCTCGAGGGCCGCTATGCCGCCGAGGTCGATTGGCTCAAGCGCTGCCATGCCGAAGGCGCCATCCTGGCGACCGCCTGCTCGGGGGCCCTGCTGCTGGCCGAGTCGGGCCTGCTGCAGGACGAAGATGCCACCACCCATTGGGCCTACTGCGATGTATTGAGGCGTTATCCGGGCGTTCGGGTGCATCCGCATCGCGCGCTGGTGATCGGCGGCACCGGAAACCGCCTGGTCATGGCGGGCGGCGGCACCTCCTGGAGTGACCTGGCGCTGTATCTTGTCGCACGCCTGGCCGGCATTGATGAGGCGATGCATCTTGCCAAGCTGTTCCTGATCGACTGGCATGCGGCCGGGCAGCTCCCCTTCGCCAGGCTCGCGCGAACCCGCCAGGCCGAGGATGCCGTTATCGCCCGCTGCCAGACCTGGATCGCCGAGCATTACGACGAGCCATCGCCCGTGGCCGCGCTGATAAAGATGTCCGGCCTCAGCGAGCGCAGTTTTCACCGTCGTTTCAGGAAGGCCACCGGCCTCTCACCCATGGAGTACGTGCATACCCTGCGCCTGGAAGAGGCCAAGCAGATACTGGAGAGCGAGAGAGTGCCCGTGGATGCCATCGCCGAGGCGGTGGGCTACGAGGATTCCGCCTTCTTCGGGCGGCTGTTCCGGCGCAAGGTCGGCCTGACCCCGGCCCAGTATCGGCGACGCTTCGGGGGCCTGCGCAAGGCGCTGACGGGTTGAGGGCCATGACGATGGCGGCGGTCATGTGGCGAGTCGCCCACTTGTAAATCCGGGGACTCGCCGGGATGCGATCATTCGGGCCGGTAGCTGCCGGCATCGGCGGTGAAGCTGATCGCCAGGCGATTCCAGGCGTTGATGGTGCAGATCGCCAGGGTGAGGTCGGTCATCCCCTTCTCGGAGAAGTGTTCGTGGGTGGCCTCGAACAGGGCGTCGTCGATGCCCCGTCCGGCGATGAGCGTATTGGCCTCGGCCCAGGCCAGGGCGGCGCGCTCACGCTCGGTGTAGAAGGGCGTTTCGCGCCAGGCGCTCAAGGCATACAGCCGCTGCTCGCTCTCGCCGGCCTGGCGCGCGTCCTTGGTGTGCATGTCGATGCAGTAGGCGCAGCCGTTGATCTGGGAAACGCGGGTATAGATCAGCGCCAGCAGGCCGTCGCCCAGTTCGCCACTTTCCGCGGCCTTATGGACATGGCCTTGCAGGTCGAGCATGGCCTTGAGGCCGGCGGGGCTCGCGGAAAAATAGTTCATGCGCATTGGGAGGTCTCCTGAATGGATGAAGTGGCATATCCTGACTTGGCTGGTTGCGGCGGTATTGTAAATTTCCGACCTGGGAATCGAGCTAGCTCAGGGCTGACACTCAGGCGTTTCGCACCCAGCGAGGCGCTGAGGCCTTATGTACAGTGTTTCTGGCAGGCCAAGGGGCGTCCCGTTGGCGCGCCGGTCGGCATCGAATTGCTGCACCCAGATGGCGGTACAGGGCTGCAGTTCAATTTCGGCGGTGTGCTCGAGCTCGATGGCGAGCGGCTGCACGGCGCCTGTTGGATGGACGGCCCCAAGCAACGCACGGCGCGACTGGCGGTGGATGCCGAGCTGGATCTGTTCGGCGTGCGCTTCCTGCCGGGCATGGCCTTTCCGTTCGTCGGCGAGGCGCTCTCCAGCCTGGCCGGCAACACACCGACGCCGGGCGATGCCGTGCGCCGGCTCGAGCTCGAAGCACTGCACGAGCGTATGCATGAGATGCCGGGTCTAGCGAAGCGCATTGCGCTGCTGGAGGGCCATCTGCTCGAGCAACTGCGACGATATGTAGCGCCAGAGATACCGGCCCTGGTGGCTTCCCTCGATTGGCTGCAGCGCCGCCATGGCCGGGGCAGCATCGCCGCGCTGGTGGATGCACTACCGTTCGGCCAGCGCCGCCTGGAGCGGATGTTCCAGCATCATGTGGGTCTCTCGCCCAAGCGCTATGCCAGGCTGCTGCGGGTTGCCCGCAGTCGCGAGCTGATCAAGCGGGGCGGGGCGAACGCCTCTCTGACCGATACCGCCTTCACCGCCGGCTACTTCGACCAGGCCCATTTCATTCATGACTTCAAGGCCGTGACCGGCTTTACGCCGGGAGGTTACCGGCAGTACGTGAGAGGTCGATATGGCTGAGCGTTACCGGGCTGGCAGGCTGGAGGTGCCTGGCGCGATCCTGAACTATCTGCAGGCGGGGAAGGGGCCGGTACTGCTGGTGCTGGGCTCGTCCGTCTACTATCCGCGCACGTTTTCCCCGGTCTTGCACTCGGCGTGCCGGCTGGTCTATCTGGATCTGCGGCATTTCGCTCGAAGGCGTGGCTCAGGGCAGGTAGAAGCCATGACGCTGAGGACCTACCTGGAGGATATCGAGGCTCTGTGTAGCGAACTCGACCTCGAAGGTGTCGTGCTGGTGGGGCACTCCCATCATGGCAATGTCGCCCTCGAATACGCCAAGCAGTATCCACACCGGGTGTCCCGGCTGGTGCTGATCGGGACCCCGCCCTGTGATGTGGCACGAACCCTGGAGGCGGGCCACCGCCATTGGGAGGTCAACGCCTTAGTCGCTCGCAAGGCTGCGCTGGCGCGCCGGCGAGCGTCGCTCGACGAGGGGGCGCTGGCAGGGCTTTCGCCCGGTGAGGCGTTCGTGGTTCGCTATGTTGCCGATGGCCCGCGCTACTGGTACGACCTGCACTATGATGCCGCGCCGCTATGGCAGGGGGTGCCGATCGACACCGGTGCCTTCACGGCCTTCCGCGACTTTTTCGTCGATTACGAGTTTTCCTGGAGCCAGGAGGAGCTCTCGGCCCCCGTGCTGGTGGTGATGGGGCGCCACGACTACGTGGTGCCGCCCACGCTCTGGGAGTCCCGATTGCCCGATCTGCCTCCTGTTACCTATCGGATTCTCGACCATAGTGGCCATACGCCACAGCTAGAGGAGCCCGAAGTATTTGACCGGGTATTGCTGGAGTGGCTTGGCTGTCGCTGACTTGACGCCTCGACCCCCGAGGTATATTTTTCCGCCATGACCAAGGCAAAAACCGAGGCGGCCGCTGGCCGCAAGATCCCCGAGTACAGCGATCCTTCGTACTGGCACGGCACGATCAAGATGTCGCTGTCGAAGTTCTTCGTGCTTAGCGTACTGCACCGCAAGCCGATGCACGGCTACGAGGTAGTGCAGGCAGTGGAGAAGAGCACCAAGGCTGCTGCAGCCCTTCGGAAGGGACGGTCTATCCGATGCTCAACGAATTCGAGGCGGGGGGCTACCTGAGCGCTACCGCCGAGGTGGTGCAGGGGCGCTCGCGCAAGGTCTACGCACTGACGGCCAAGGGGCGGGACGCCTTCCAGGTGGCGGTGGACGCCTGGCTGGATGCCACGGACTGCATCCTTGAGAGCCGCCGTATGGCGGGCGGAGCAGCGGCGAAGTGGGAGGAGCAACAAGAATGAATTCGAGATGTATTTTCAGGCCTATATACCTCGATGCTCGAGGCATTTGATGGACTCGCGCACCGGAGTCGTCGTCGCCCTGGGCGTCTCCCAGACCCTGGCCTGGGGCTCGACCTACTATCTGCCGGCCATCCTCGCCGTGCCCATGGCGCAGGATCTCGGCCTCTCCACCGGCGCGGTATTCGCGGCGTTCTCCTCGGCGCTGGTGGTGTCGGCAATTCTGGGGCCGGCAGTGGGGCGACGCATCGATCATTTCGGTGGGCGCGACGTGCTAACGGCGTCGAGCCTGGTGTTCGCCCTGGGCTTGGTGCTACTGGGGCTGGCCAGCGGACCGCTGATGCTGTGGGTGGGGTGGCTGGTGATCGGCGTCGGCATGGGCATGGGGCTTTACGAATCGGCCTTCTCGACCTTGGCGGGGCTCTATGGCCGCGAGGCGCGCGGTCCGATTACCGGCATCACGCTGCTGGCGGGCTTCGCCAGTACCGTGTGCTGGCCGATTACTGGCTGGTTGAACGCCGAGCTCGGCTGGCAGAACGCCTGCTTCGCCTGGGCAGTCGTGCACCTGCTGCTGGGCCTGCCGCTCAATCGGCTGCTGATACCCTTCGGTATCCAGCCGCCAGCGCCCCAAGCCGAAACGGCGGCGGGTGAGACCAGCTCGTCCTGGCTTCCGATGGCGCTGCTGGCCTACGTCTTCGCCGTGACCTGGTTTATCAGCACCGCCATGGCCGCACATCTGCCGTGGCTGCTGCAGATTGCGGGCCTGTCGCCGGCGGCCGCGATTGCCGCCGCGGCGCTGGTGGGGCCGGCCCAGGTGGCCGCGAGGCTGCTCGAGTTCTCGCTGCTGCGGCGCTTTCATCCCCTGTTCTCGGCAAAGCTGGCGGTAGTCGCCCATCCACTTGGGGCGCTTGGCGTGATGGCGCTGGGGGCGCCGCTAGCCACGCTATTCGTGCTGCTGCACGGCGCCGGCAACGGCATTCTTACCATCGCCAAGGGCACGCTGCCGTTGGCGATCTTCGGCCCACATGGCTACGGGCTGCGCCAGGGGATTCTGATGGTACCGGCCCGCTTCGGCCAGGCGCTGGCGCCACTGGCTTTCGCCCTGCTGATCGAGCGCTTCGGTACCCAGGCGCTGCTGTTCTCCGCCGCTCTGGGTCTCTCGGCCCTGGTGGCGCTGCAGGTTCTTCAACACCACCCCATGAAGGAGGAAACATGAGACTGCGCCCGCTGTCCGATCCTGACTATCTGCCTGCGCTCGACGAGCGCTTTGCCCGCCAGCGGCCCGGTGAGAATTTATCCGATCCGCTTGGCCATCCGCCGCGCATCCTGCTGCTCTACGGCTCACTGCGGGAGCGTTCCTATTCGCGCCTGGCGGTGGAGGAGGCGGCGCGACTGCTGCGTCATTTCGGCGCCGAGACGCGCATCTTCGATCCATCGGATCTGCCGCTGCCGGATCAGGTGGCGGGCGACGATCACCCGGCGGTGCGGGAGCTGCGTGAGCTGGCCATCTGGTCCGAGGGACAGGTGTGGTGCAGCCCCGAGCGTCACGGCCAGATCACCGGCGTGATGAAGGCGCAGATCGATCACCTGCCGCTGAGCATGGGCGCGGTGCGGCCCACCCAGGGGCGTACCCTGGCGGTGATGCAGGTCAGCGGCGGTTCGCAATCGTTCAATGCGGTGAACACCCTGCGCTTGCTCGGTCGCTGGATGCGCATGGTCACCATCCCCAACCAGTCCAGCGTACCCAAGGCCTACCAGGAGTTCGACGAGGCCGGGCGTATGCTCCCATCACCGCTCTACGATCGCATCGTCGACGTAATGGAAGAGTTGGTGCGTTTCACCCTGCTGCTGCGACCCCACGCCGAGACGCTGGTGGACCGCTACTCGGAGCGCCGCGAGGCGGTCGGCGCCAAGGCCGATCCGGTGACGGACAGGGCGGCGATTGCGCAGATATCGGAGTAGAGTGGATGCACAAAGTGCTCTGGTTGACCGACACTCATCTCGTCGAGCCCGATACGGCAGCGTCGCAGAGGCCTATCGAGGCCTGGCAGCGCTTCAGGCGTTGCCTCGACGAAATACGCCGTGAACATGCGGACGCTGAGCTGCTCGTGCTGACTGGTGATCTGGTTCACCTGAATAACCCTGGTGCCTATGCGCTGCTGCGCGAAGAGCTGGAAACGTTGCCCATACCTTACCGGCTACTGGTGGGCAACCATGACGATCGCACTGCGTTGCATGAGGCGTTTCCCGATATCCCCATGAACGGGGGCTTTGTTCAGAGCTGCGACGATATCGGTGAGATACGCCTGATCTATCTCGACACCCAGGCAGCTCAGGGCCACCATGGCGAACTCTGTACCTCCCGGCTCGACTGGCTGGCAGCGCAGTTGGAGGCGTCATCGACACGTGCCGCGTTGATCTTTCTTCACCACCCGCCGATGGAAATCGGGGTGCCCGCCCTCGACAAGCTAAGGCTTCTGGAAAGCGATGGGGTGCGAGCGTTGCTGCAGGCGCGGGGCGCGCCAACGCATCTCTTCTGCGGACATGTGCATCGGAACATATCGGGTCGATGGAGTGGCCATCCCTTCGCCACTTTGAAGAGTACCAACGCGCAGTTCGCTTTCGACATGCAGGCGGAACGCCTGATACGTTGCGATGAAGACCCCGGATATGGAGTTTTGCTGTTCGATGACGACAAGGTGATCGTCAATTACATAGATATTCCCATCGACCGCTAATGTCGATGTGAGCATTACAAGGCCGGGCGACTATCGCCCCGGAGTTTGGCTTCACGTCGGTGGCCACTATCGCAATCGCCCGCTTCGCTGAGCCTATCGTCAGTATATTGGCTACCTTCAAGGGTAGGAGCGGCCAGGATGCCGTGAAACCATTGGAAGGGAGGCTGACATGTACCCACTTGCGATGCCCGAAACCGTTGTTGTCGTGACCGGCGCTTCCAGCGGGATCGGTCGAGCCACGGCGCATGAGTTTGCTCGCCAGGGCGCGGTCCTGTTCCTGGCGGCCCGGGACAAGACGGCGTTGCATGATGTCGCCGAAGAGTGTCATCGGCTCGGTGGGCAGGCCAGGTTGATCGTCGCCGACGTCACCAAGTCTGAGGATATGCAGCGACTAGCCCAAAACGCGATTGAGGCAGCGGGCAGGATCGATGTATGGGTCAACAATGCAGGGGTTGGTGTGCTCGGGGCCTTCGAGGAGATCCCCCTCGAAGACCATGGGCGGGTCATCCAGACCGACCTTATCGGCCAGATCAACGGTGCCTATGCTGTGCTGCCTCACTTCAAGCAACGGGGACGCGGTATTCTGATCAACAATGTTTCCCTGGGCGGCTGGGCGCCCCAACCCTATGCCGCCTCCTATAGTGCAGCAAAGTTCGGTCTGCGTGCCTTCGCCGAAAGCCTGCAGGGTGAGCTCCGCGATTGGCCGGATATCCATGTCTGTAATGTCTATCCCGCCGTGATGGATACTCCGGGGTTTCGTGATGGTGGCAATTTCACCGGCCGTGCCGTCAAGTCCGTACCGCCTGTCTACGATCCCAGGCGTACTGCTCGTACCATCGTCAGCCTGACTCGCTATCCGCAGCCGACTGCTACGTGGGGCTGCCCGCCATGCTGGCTCGCCTTGCCCATGGCTTGCCGGGTTACCAATGGCTCAATGCCAGCCTGGTGAATATCGCCATGAGGCGAGCCCGACCCATGGCGAATTCATCGGGCAACTTGTATGCGTCGCCGAGTGGCGAGCGGCGCATTGACGGTGGTTTCCGTGCTACTGGCGCGCGCCGCAAGGCGGTCGTGGCAGCGGCCCTTGGAGGGGCACTGGTGGGCTTTTGTCTGTCGCGCCGTCGCAGGCCGCGTCAGGACTGAACATTGAGCGTCACTTCATGCTGGCAGCGGAGCGCCGGCCATCTCACGATGCAGTTGTTCGACCAACTGATCGATACGGGCCAGGGCGCTTTCCGTCGAAGCCGCCAATGCCTTGCCGCCTACCTCTTGGTGTTCAATGGCGATACTGTGGAAGCCGCCGATGCCGATGAACTGCAGGGCGGTGCGCGCGCCAGGTTCAAGGTGATTGAAGGCGGCCAAGGGGCCCTGAGGGTCGAAGCCGAAACCGCCGCGGGCGGAGAGCAGCACCGCGTGACGCGGCCGGTCGGCCAGCCGTGGAGCGTAGTGTTCCAGCGGGATATATGGATGGGCACCTTGCTGTAGGTCGAAATCGACGGTGCGTCCGATGCGGACGATATTATCGATCCACGCCTTGAACGCGGCCGGCGGGCCAAAGTTGTACATGGGGACGCCGAGTACCAGGAGATCGGCTTGTATGACCTCGTCGACCAGTGCATTGCTCTCTGCCAGTGCTTGCCACATCGCTTCCGTTCTCTGCTCGGCGGGCGTGAACTCGGCTTCGATCCACTCGACGCTGGTCAGCGGTGGCGGGGTGGCGCCGAGATCACGATAGATGATCTCAGCTTTGGGCTCAAAAGCCTGCCAGCGTGAGATGAAGTAGTGCGTCAGTCGGCGGGTATGCGAGCCGTGGACCTGGCTGCCCGCACGGCCGGGGCGTGGACTGGTGTCGAGGTGAAGTATGCGTGTCATGGGCTTTCTCCGCTAATGGAGGTAGTATCGTTCGAGTGAGCTTGTTTCAGCTGCGGTGAGCAGCTGTTGCCATCAAGCCAGAGCCCATCTGCGGTGACAAACGACGATTCTTTTTCACGAGCGGAAAATAAAACTCAGCCATGATGCCGCGCCGACTACCTTCCCTTTCAGCCCTGCGCGCCTTCGAAGCGGCGGCGCGACACCTTAGCGCCAAGCGTGCTGCGCAGGAGCTGTCGGTGACGCCGACGGCGATCAGCCACCAGATTCGCCAGCTTGAGGAGAGCCTGGGTGTTGCCCTGTTCGTGCGACGGCCGCGCCAGCTGATACTGACGGCAAAGGGCCAGGCGTTGCTGGCGGTACTCAGCGATTCCTTCGATGCCATTGCCGAGACGGTGACCAAGCTGCGCCGGCCGCCAGCGCGCCTGGCGGTAACGCTCTCGACCACGCCGGCCGTCGCCGCACGCTGGCTGCTGCCCTGGGTCTGTCTGCTGCGCGATGCGCATCCGCAGATCGACCTGAGCATTCAGGTCTCCCACGAAACGGTCGATCTGGATGGCATCATCGCCGACATGGCGATTCGCTATGGTGAGGGCCCCTGGCCCGGGCTGGTCGCGGAGAAGCTGTTCGACAATGTCTTCGTACCCGTCTGCAGCCCCGTGCTGAAGCTGCGTGAACCGGCCGAACTGGTGCGCCATACGCTGCTCCACTTCTCTTCGCCCGCGCCGTTGGACTGGGCGGCCTGGCAGCGCCAGGTCCACGTCCCGGGGCTCGATGTCAGCGCCGGGCTGATGTTCTCCGACGAGACCCATGGCATCACTGCCGCCCTGGACGGACAGGGCATTGCCCTGATGAGTCGCTACCTGATCGAGGACGAGTTGCGCCAGGGGCGGCTGGTGCAGCCGTTCGGTCCCGAGGTAAAGGCCGCTCCCTTCCAGCTTGTCTATCCCCCCGAGCGGCTCGAGGAGCCGGCCATCGCTGCCATACGCGATTGGATCATGGGGTTGTTGGACGCTCCGTCCAGAGAGCGCGCCTGTCGTGCTATCACTGAAGGCGTTTCATAGCGTCAGCCGTGCGAGCATTTGGGGGTTGAATAGCGAGCTTGAGCTTAGACTGACTCTCTGCGCTCCGGATTGAGCGGCATCAATCGGCCACGCTCGCGATAGAGCCCGATATCGCGCAGCAAACGGGCGTCGCACTCTTTCAATGCGATATGGCTTCTGTGGCTGCCGCCATGGCGGCAAACACTCTTCAGCCAAGCCATTAACTTGAGCAGTTCCATGTTCCTTCTCTCCGAAAGCGGGGTCTCCCTGCTACTTTCCTGTTCTGGTCGAGAGGCCACACTCCGTTTATTGCCGTCAAAGGCGCTCGCTGGCGAGGAGGTCAGACCGGCTATCGGGAAAAGGGCCGCCCGGCGGTCAAGGTCCGGGCTTTCATCGACCGGTTTGCCGAGCGGCTTAGAGGGGAAGCGGTGCTTTGCTAGGCGGCGGCTTGCTCCTCCTTGTCGTAGTTGATCATCCAGGCTACGCCGAATTTGTCTATCAGCATGCCGAAGCGGTGCGCCCAGAAGGTTTCCTCGAGCGGCATCTGCACGGTGCCGTTGTCGGCCAGGGCACTGAAGAGCCGTTCGGCCTCGGGTATGGAGTCGACTCCGATTGCGATACTCGCGC
The DNA here is from genome assembly GCF_000568385.1 of Halomonas sp. BC04. Taxonomy (NCBI): domain Bacteria; kingdom Pseudomonadati; phylum Pseudomonadota; class Gammaproteobacteria; order Oceanospirillales; family Halomonadaceae; genus Halomonas; species Halomonas sp. BC04. The sequence goes on along the minus strand of NZ_AZQX01000246.1, from coordinate 23,528 downwards.
CCTTGATGCCTTCATAGGGAGCCGGGCATGCGGGGGAGTTGTCCGATGCCATCAGCAACTGGTCGCCGATGCGCAGCCGGGCGTGCATGACCAGGTCGCGGGCTTCCGGGGGAATTTCCATGTCTTCGCTGTCGGGCATTTCGGCATAGGTGGCCATGGCCTCGAGCTTGGCGTCGAAGCAGCGCTGATAGAACTCGAAGGCGTTGCGGCAGGTGCCGTCGAAGATCAGGTAGGTGGAAAGCTGCATGATGGGTCTCCAGGAGGGTTGTTGTAGGTCCTGCTTCCCTTCATCGACACAAACTAGTCGATTTCGACACTTGCGCTATCATATTTTCGCTGCCAGCCGCTGCAGGCGGTCGGCCTGCTCCGAGAGGGCGTCGCACAGCCCGGGTGGATCGAGGATCTCGAAGTCGTAGGGCTGGTGGGCCAATTGACGGGCAAACCAGGCCAGGCTGTCGGTGCGGGCATGCAACATTACTGCGTTTCCCTCAGGCGTGAACACGCCGATGTTGTGTCCCAGTTCCGCAATGGCCTCGGCCAGTTCGGTGTGCAAGCGCACGCGGACGGCAGTAGCACGGGGCAGGCTGGCGATGCTGTGAGTCAGGTGCTCGGCGGGGTCGAAGTCTGTCGGCCGCTCGAAGCCGGCCTCGAGCGGCGTGGCCTCGGTGATGCGGTCCAGGCGAAAGCTGCGCAGGTCACGGCGCAGGTGGCACCAGCCGCTGACATACCAGCGCCCACCGCGATAGACCAGGCCGTAGGGATTGAGCACGCGCCGGGTGTGCTGCTCCCGGTCGTCGCGGTATTCGAGCCGAACCCGCTGGCACGTCTGGGTGGCGGTAGCGAACAAGACCAGCAGGCGTTCGTCGCCCTGTGCTCGTGCCGGAGGCAGTTCCAGCCGTGCGTTTTCGCTCAGGGCTTGTGCCTGATGTTTCAGTCTGGTGGGCATCACCCGTTCCAGCTTGCTCCGCGCGGTATCAAGCGCCGGGGTCGTTTCGGCAATGCCCAGCCCCTGCGCGGCGAGGAGCCCGAGCGAGACGGCCATCGCCTCTTCACTACTGAACATCAGCGGCGGCAGCTTGAAGCCTGGCATCAGGCGATAGCCGCCGTGCCGTCCGCGTTCGGTAGTCACGGGAATGCCGAGCTCCTCCAGAGCCTGGATGTAGCGCCGCAGCGTACGGCGATCAATGCTCAGCCGCTCGGCAAGCTCCCGGCCGCTCAGGTGGCGGTGGGTCTGCAGCAGTTCCAGCAGCATCAGGACGCGGACGGTGGGGTTGGCCACGCTAGAATTTCTCTCTTTCTAATAGGACGTGTTTTGTCCTATTTAGCCATTACCTTGCTGACATGGACAGGCGCAGATGGCCCTGTCTTTCACCATCAAACACAGCAAGGAACAAGGCAATGGAACCCGTCCTTTTCTATGGCGTACCACAAGGCTGCTCGTTCGGCTCAATCGTGGCGCTCGAGTGGTTGGGCCAGCCCTACCGTCTGTGCCGCATCGAGATGATGGAGCAACCCTGGAACCCGCTCTTCGCCAAAGTGAACCCGCTGTTCCAGACACCGGCACTGTTACCGGAAGACGGTGAGCCTCTCAGCGAGAGCCTGGCGATCCTGCAGCATCTGGCCGCACGAGATCTCGAAATACGGCTGGGCTTCGAGCAAGGCAGCCGCGAGTTTGATCGACTGAATCAGGTGCTGGCCTATCTCAACACCGATTTTTTCTCGGCATTCAACCCGTTGTGGTGGCTGTACGAAACCCAAGGGTTGAGCGGCGTGGAGCAGGAAGTGCTGCGCAGGCTGGGCCGCGAGAAGGTCGCCGAGGGCTGTGCTTATCTCGACGGCCTGCTGGCCGATCGGGAGTGGCTGCTGGGTGACTACCGCACCATGCGGATGCCTATTTTATCGGTATCGCTCGCTGGGTGGAGTATCACCGATTGTTCGACCTGAAGCAGGAGTATCCGAACCTGGCCCGGCATCTGGCAAAACTCAGGAGTGACCCGGCTGTACAGTTCGCCGAGGCCATCGAACGCGGCGAGCAGTCGGCGGGGCAGGGGCAGTTCAAGGGCCATGTCACGCTGAAGGAGCTCGAGCCGCGCCTGGCGGGCTAGGGTTGGGGCGAGCTGAGGGAGTCGAGCGCCGCCGGGCACGCTAAGATTGGTCAATGTCCTGGCGGCGACTCGACATCAAGGAGAACCAGCATGTATCTATCAGCGCAGGATATCGAAGCCCTGGAAGGTGTGAGGAAGGTGCACTTCCTCAATGCCGATGCCGTGCGCATCAACAAGTCGCTGGGCGATGCCGTGGGCATGACCCGGCTCGGGATACACCAGATCAGCGTGCCACCCGGCCACTTTTCCACTGAGTTCCACTGCCATCGCTACGAGGAGGAAGCCATCTACGTGCTTTCGGGAGCCGGCGTGGCCACCCTGGGCGACCGCAAGCAGCCGATCGGCCCCGGCGACTTCATCGGCTGCCCCATCAATGGCGTCGCCCACGAGATGTATAACGACAGCAACGAGCCGCTGGTATGCCTGGTGGTGGGGCAGCGGCTGGCCCAGGATGTCTCCGACTATCCGCGACAGGGCAAACGGCTGTATCGCAACAGTGGTGAATGGAGCCTGGTCGATCATGACGATATCGAGCAGATACCCCGATAGACAAGCACCGAGAGGCTTCTATGGTCGGTATTTTGCGGTAAGTAAGGGCTTACCGGGGCGCTACTCTTTTGTGGTTTCAGGATGGCCGTGTCGCTCGCGGCTGTCGGCAGGCGCCTGTTCGCGTTCGTGCATGCCGTAGTCGCGCATGACTGTGGCGACGCGCAGGCGATAGTCGTCGAAGACCACTTCGCGGCCCTGGGCCTGGGCGGTGCGGTGACGCTCGAGCCGGCGCCACTGGGCCACGGCCTCCTCATCTCGCCAGAAGGAGAGCGAGAGGACCTTGCCCGGCTGGGTCAGGCTCTCGAAGCGTTCGATGGAGATGAAGCCATCGATCTCGTCGAGCAGCGGACGTAGGCTGGCGGCAATGTCAAAGTATTGGTCGCGATGACCGGACTTGGGAATGACTTCGAAGATGACGGCGATCATGGATGTTCCGTGTTGTTTGAATTAGGCGTGGAAAACACTGCCGGTAAGTTAAGTGCTTACCGGGGCGCTGTTTCGTGTTTGCAGAGTAGCAGGGCGTTTGGGAGTCTGCTGTCGTTGCCGGTGGGTCTGCATGGCGTCAGATCGTCGGCTTCACACTTGTTGCTCCTCGAAAAAGGAGAGCGCCAGTCGACCCCACTGGTCGGGATGGGTCAGGTGTGGGGCGTGCCCGGCGCCTGGAATAGTGACGAGTCGAACATCGGGGATGAGTCGTTCAAGATGCACCGTGGTCGGCGCATACCAGGGCAGCCCCTGTGTGCCGGTGCTCAGGCAAACCGGCACCTGCAGGTGGGTAAACGTCTCCGGCACGATATCGAGCCGCGTCGGGTCGCAGGCCTGGTCCAGCCAGGTCGGGGCATGGGCGACGAAGCTGGCGCGCATTTCAGCAGTCAGTACTTCTTCCCAGAAGCCCGGGCCGAAGCCGATATGATCGGCGAAGTAGCGTGCCCCCTCTTCACAGAGTCCGCTCTCCAACAGTGTAATGGCCTGATCCATGTGTTGCTGGATGACGGGTAACAACGCCTTGGCTTCAGGATCCTGCTTGAGCAGGCCGAACAGCGGCGGTTCGTGGACCAACACCGAGCGAACGCGTTCCGAACACTGCCCGGCGGCCAGCAGGGCGATGGTGGCGCCATAGGAGTGGCCGATCAGGTGCACGCCAGAGTCAGCGGCCACGGCCCCGACCAGTTGACAGAGGTCGTCCACGTCCTCGCTGTAGCGTCCCTGACCTGGCGGACACTCACTCTCACCATGGCCGCGGCGATCGTAGCGAATCACTCGTAGCTTGCGAGAGAGTCCTGGCGTCACCCGGTCCCAGGCGGCATGGGTATCCCAGGAGCCGTGAACCAGTATGACCGGCTGTCCTTGGCCTGACTCCATATAGGCGATGCGTAGCTGGTTGATATATATCCGGTTCATGGTCGTCTCCTCGTCGGATGGCTGGCTTGGAGTCACCATTCTAAAAAATAATAAGAATTACTGTTATCTTGATTCCGGCGCCAGTTCGAGGCCCTTGTATGATAAGTGGTGGGCGTATTACCCCAGAGTCGTGTCTGGCAAGCGATGCTGACCATGGCGAAACCTGAGGGAGGGCGCCGATGGGCTCACTCCGCTTCTTGCCGCTGAATTGGAGAAAACCTGGCAAATGCTATGCTGCGAATGCTGCGAAGGGGCTGGCTCGTTTTGAAAGCAAGGGGCGGAGTGTGGCAGGCGGGCCCAGCGGTCATCCTGAATTCACGGTGAACACTGGACCCACAGCGGAGGCCTGCCATGATCGAGACAACGACCGAGTCACTTGCCATCTTCGAATCCGATGAAGCCAAATGGGCGGCGGTACAGGCCCGCGATACTGCGGCGGACGGCGCTTTCGTCTATGCGGTGCGCACCACCGGGATCTATTGCCGCCCGACCTGCGCATCGCGCAGGCCGCGGCGGGAGAACGCCGAATTCCATGCCGATGGAGCGGCTGCCGAGCGCGCCGGCTATCGCCCCTGTCAGCGCTGCCGGCCTCAGGAAGCCCCGCTGGCTCAGCGCCATGCCGAGAGCGTTGCCCGCGCATGCCGGCTTATCGAAGCATCCGAAGACCTGCCCACTCTCGACGAGCTGGCACAGGTGGCTGGCTTGAGTCGTTTCCATTTTCATCGTGTGTTCAAGTCGATCACTGGCCTGACGCCCAAGGCCTACGGCGTGGCGCGGCGGGCCGAGCGGGTGCGAGCCGAACTGTTGAACGGCGAGACGGTGACAGAGGCGATCTATGAAGCGGGTTACCACTCCAGCGGACGCTTCTACGCCGCTTCGACCCAGATGCTTGGCATGACGCCGAAGCGCTACCGTTCGGGAGGAGAGGGCATGAATATTCGTTTTGCCCTGGGAGAGTGTTCACTGGGCACGCTACTGGTAGCGGCCAGTGAAAAGGGGATTTGCGCCATTTCCCTGGGAAATGATCCCGAGGAGCTGTTACGGGAGTTCCAGGATCGCTTCGCCAACGCAAGCCTGTCGCCGGGTGGAAAGGATTTCGACGCCTGGGTGGCCCGTGTGGTGGGTTTCGTTGAGGCGCCTGATATCGGGCTGTCGCTGCCGCTGGACATTCGTGGTACCGCCTTCCAGCAGCGGGTCTGGCAGGCGCTGACCGAGATTCCCGTAGGTGCCACCATCAGCTATACGGAGCTGGCGGAGCGGATCGGCTCTCCGCGGGCGGTGCGCGCGGTGGCCAGTGCCTGTGCCTCCAATACCATTGCGCTTGCCATTCCCTGCCACCGGGTAGTGCGCAGCGATGGGGCCCTGTCCGGTTACCGCTGGGGGGTGGAGAGAAAGCGCGCCTTGCTCGAGCGGGAGCAGAGTCACGAATTCGTGGGCGGCCCGTGAGCGCTTTCTCGCGCGCTTCGGTGATGCCTGCCTGAGGCGTTGCACTCCAGGTAGGTTGATAGCACCAGTTAGCTACGCAAGTCCTACTAGGCTGGACATCAGGCGGCGGCCCGGGAAGCAGGGCGTGTGCGAGTAGCATGATGATGCGTGATTGTCCGGTACCGAATCAATCGGCGCCGAAATAAACCACCATCCTGAGATGGCGGTGCTCATCCACCAGCAGCGTGGTGTGCTCGTACTCCCTGAGATTCGCATCGGCGTCGAGCATGGTGCCGATGCCGTAGCGGTAGGCTTCATGGTTGGGCTGCTCCCACCAGTGGCGGAAATCCGGCGACAACTTGGCAAGCGCCTCTATCAGTTCCTGCATGGCCGGGTCCTCGGGGGCGGCCGCCAGGTCGCAGCGGAACTGGGCCAGCAGGCGGGAGGCGTCCTGTCGCCACTCGGGAAGACGCCTGCGCAGCGCGGGGTCGGCGAACATCAGGCGCATCATGTTGCGCTCGCCGGGCTGCCTGGCGCTGAAGTCGAACAGGGCATCGGCCGTGGCATTCCAGGCGATGACGTCCCAGCGCAGGTTCATCACGTAGGCTGGCTTGGCCATGTCATCCATCAGGGTCTGGACCAGTGTCGGAATCGCCTGCCACTGGTACGCCTCCACCGGCGGTGGGCGGCGATGGGCGAGCAGGAACAGGTGGCAGCATTCGGCGTCGTCGAGCTTGAGCGCCTTGGAGACGCTGAGCAGGAAGCTCTCCGAGACGTTGATGTCACGCCCCTGTTCGAACCAGGTGTACCAGGTCAGCCCCACGCCRGCCAGCGTCGCCACCTCCTCSCGCCGCAGCCCCGGTGTGCGGCGGCGGCCGGTAGACGGCAGGCCGACATCGGCCGGCGTCAGCTTGTTGCGGTGATGAATCAGGAAATCGGTGAGTTCACTGCGGGTCCTGTCGAGGCTGCGGCTGGCCATGGCATTGCTCCTGGGCAGTATTGCTCCCGTTTGGTATTGCTTATGGTAATAGGATAATTGGCTATATTGTAACCCTATAAAGTTAGGCCAAGACTACCATGCCAACCCATGTAGAACTGGAGGCGCGGCATGGTTGCCCTTACCGAGCAAGAGACACGTTCACGTTCGCCCCGGCAGCGGGCGGGTATCAAGGAGTGGGCCGGCCTGGCGGTATTGGCGCTACCCACCGCGCTGCTGGGCCTCGATGTCACCATTCTCTATCTGGCACTGCCCGCCCTGGCGGCGGATCTACAGCCGAGCAGTACCCAGGCGCTGTGGATCATGGATGCCTACGGCTTCATGATCGCGGGGTTCCTGATCACCATGGGCACGCTGGGTGACCGCATCGGCCGCCGTCGGTTACTGATGATCGGCGCCGTGGCCTTTGGCATCACCTCGGTGATTGCTGCCTACTCCACAAGTGCCGCCATGCTGATTGCCGCCCGCGCGGTGCTCGGCGTGGCCGGCGCGACGCTGATGCCGTCGACCCTGGCGCTGATCAGCAATATGTTTGGCGATGTGCGTCAGCGGGCGCTGGCCATCGGTGTCTGGGCCACCATGTTCGCGCTGGGGATGGCGGCGGGTCCGGTGGTGGGAGGCCTGTTGCTGGAGCGCTTCTGGTGGGGGTCGGCCTTCCTGGTGGCGATACCCGTGGTGATCGTGCTGCTGATCGCGGCTCCGCTGCTGTTGCCGGAATACCGGGCCTGGCGTAGCGGCCCCCTGGATTTCACCAGCGTGCTGCTCTCGCTGGCGGCGGTGCTGCCGGCGGTCTACGGCGTGAAGGAGATGGCCAAGGCTGGGGTCGAGCCCGTTTCAGTGCTGGCCCTGGTGCTGGGCGCGCTGCTGACACTCGCCTTCGTACGTCGCCAGCAGCGTCTGGCCGACCCGCTGCTCGACATGCGGCTGTTCGGAAGCCGTACCTTCAGCGCCGCCCTGGTCGTACTGCTGGTAGGCCTTGTGGGTGTTTCCGGCGTGATGCTGCTGGTAACCCAGTACCTGCAGCTGGTGGCGGGGCTCACGCCGCTGGCGGCAGGGCTATGGATGGGGCCGCCGGCGCTGATGATGGTTTTTGCAGGCATCGTGGCGCCGCTGCTCGCCCGTCGTATCCGGCCAGGCTATGTAGTGGGCGGCGCGCTGATGCTCTCGACACTGGGCTACTGGCTGCTGGCAACCGTCGAAGTGGATGCCAATGGGGTGGGGCTGGCGATAGCCGGATTCTCGCTGGTCTATCTCGGCCTGGGTACCATCGCCGCGCTGGGCACGGACCTGGTGGTGGGCGCCGCCCCGGCGGAGAAGGCTGGTTCGGCCTCGGCCATGTCGGAGATGGTGCAGGAGCTGGGCGTTGCGCTGGGGGTGGCGCTGCTGGGCAGCTTGGCCACCTTCGTCTACCGCGCGCAGATCAGTGAGGTCATGGCCGGTGGCGTGGCTGCCGACGTATCCGGCGTCGTGGAAGAGAGCCTCTGGGCTACCGTCTCGGCTGGCGAACGCTTACCTGCTGGGCTGCTGATGGAAGCCCAGCAGGCCTTCACCGCCGGGCTGAACGTGACCGCCACGGTGGGCGGAGTCGTCATCCTGGCCCTGGCGCTGGTCTCCATCGTCAGCCTGCGCCATGTTGGGGCGATAGGCGGAGAAACCGAATCATCGGCCACTGAAAAAGTGCCCCCGGAGAACGAGCGGCCCTGCACGCTTTGTTAGGCTTGGCGAGAACTCAGCGGGTCAGGGCATCCCAGCCCGTCATGGCGCAATCGGCAATGGCCAGAAGCGTTTCGCGCGAAGCGCCATCGCGGGCCTGGATCGACATGCCGTGCTGCAGGGTGACGATGTAGTTGGCCAGTGCGCGGCAGTCCGTCGAGGTGGGTAGCTCGCCTTCCTCGACGGCTCGCTTCAGGCGGCGTTCCAGCAGGCTGCCATTCGCCTGTCGGTGTGCTTTCAAGGCGTCGCATACCTGGGCATTGACACCCTGCATCTGCGGCGCGGCAAGCACGATCATACAGCCCCTAGGGACAGGGCCACGGGTGAAGGCCTCTGCCGTGGTGCGCAGTACATGCTCGATGGCGGCGTACGCCGTCGGTGCCGTTTCCACCTGTTCCCAGATACCGCTGCCTTCGGTGCGTACGTAAAGTGCTACCGCCTCCTGGAACAGCGCTTCCTTGCTGCCGAAGGTGGCGTAGAGACTGGGCGCGTTGATGCCCATGGCGGGGCATCAGCCTGTACGCCATGAGCAAGGCGGGCCTGGTGGGGCTGACCAAGGGATTGGCGCGGAACCTCGGCCCGCGGGGGATTAACGTCAATATCGTGCATCCCGGCTCTACCGACACCGATATGAATCCCGCCGATGGCGAACTCTCCACCCCCCAGCGCAGCTTGATGGCCATTCCCCGCTACAACGAGGCCGGCGACGTGGCCGGCCTGGTGGCCTGGCTGGCAGGACCGGAAGGGCGCTCGGTGACCGGAGCGGAGTTCACCATCGACGGCGGCGCCAATATCTAGACCTGACAGACGATCCTGGTTTGTGTGCCGGCCTGCGGGCCGGCACATGGGGTTCATCATGCAGGATCAGAAATTCGTCTGGCCGAATCGAGCTTTTCCGCTAGCTCTGCCACCAGGGCTTCGATATCCCGCTCGGCCTGGGCCAGCGAATTCTGCAGGCGTTCATCGCCGAACTCGTCGTACTCCACGGCGATACCGTGCACGTCCTCGATACCCAGGTACCCGAATACGGTGCGGATATGCGGTTCGACGTGGTTGGCATGGGCCATGCGCTCGCCCGGTTCGTAGCCGTAGTCGCCCCGGGAGCCCAGTACCACCAGCCGCTTGTGCATGTCGGTCAGCATCGGCCAGTAGGGGAGGCCCTGGCGCGAGCGGTCGAAACCGAAAGTCCGCCCGACCCTTACGATATTGTCGATATAGGCCTTGAAGCCGGCCGGTACGCCGAAGTTGTACATCGGCACACCCGCAACGATCAGGTCGGCTTCCAGCAGCTCATCGACCAGGGTGTCGCTCTCAGTCAGGGCGTCGTACATCCAGGGCTCACGGGTCGCCGGCTTGGTGAACGCAGCGTGAATCCACTCACCGCTGACGGGCCGCGGTGGGTGCTGGCCCACGTCGCGATAGAGGATGCGGTCATCGGGACGTGTCTGCCGCCATTGCTCGACGAAGTGGGCACTGAGGCGCCGGGAGTGGGAGCCGTGTGAATCGATATCGGAACGACCGGGGCGGGCGCTGGCATCCAGATGCAGTAGGGTAGCCATGGGGCAATCTCCTGTTAGTTGAATTCATCTATGTGCTGCGTGGATGACAGGATCTTCCTCATGACAGTGGTCTGACAAACGATCTATTCTTGAGGCTTGGACAAGGTGAATTTGTCTATAAAAGTTTCTACGGAAAGAGCCCATATGAATCGACGCTTGCTGCCGCTCTCCCAACTGCGCGCCTTCGAGGCGGCGGCGCGCCACCGCAGCTTCAAGCAGGCCGCCGAGGAGCTGGCCGTGACACCGGCGGCTATCAGTCATCAGGTGCGCGAGTTGGAAGCGCTGCTGGGTGTGGCCCTGTTCGAGCGGCGCATCCGCCAGGTGGTGCCGACCCCAGCGGCGGAGCATCTGTTTCCGGTGCTGCAGCGTGGCTTCGATGCCTTCGGCGACGCGCTGGAGGCGCTGCGTGAGCAGGGCAACGGCAGCAGTGTCACGCTCTCCTGCACGCCCGCTTTCGCCAGCCAGTGGCTGCTACCGAGACTGGCCGACTTTCATTTGCACTGCCCCGATATCGACCTGCGTATTCACGCCAGCGAGGCGCCACTGGAGCTGTCACGCGGTGCTTCGCTGGCGATTCGCTACGGCATGGGGCCTTACCCGGAGCATGAGGCGGAAGTACTGGCCGAGGACAGCTTTGCCCTGGTGGCCAGTCCGCAGTTGGGCCTTGCCAGCTACGAAGACCTCAGGACGGTTCGTCATATCGTCTTCGACTGGTACAGCCCGGCGCTGGGACTGCGTCGTGGCAGCACTGGTGCCAGGCGGCGGGGGGCAATATTGCGACCTGGGTGCGAGCCTGACCTTTTCCGACGAGAGCCATGCCATCCAGGCTGCCATCGCCGGCCAGGGAGTGGCGCTGCTGAGCGAGACCTTGGTGAAGGCGGAGCTCGAACGCGGCGTACTGAAGGTACCTTTCGGGCCAAGGCTGCCGGGGCTGCGCTATCAACTGGTTCGGCATGGCCGCTGCGCTGGCCACGCTGCCCTAGGACAGGTAGCCGAATGGCTGCGGGGGGCCTTTGCCGATCAGGGTGCAATGAGCTGAATGTCCTCCACGGAGCCCGATTTCATGCTCGTACTTGCCGGGTAGGGCAGGACCGGGCATCTTGTGAAACGTGCCGGCATGACAGCTCGCGTGACGTCGATCCGGCCCCGCTAATGGAGAGGCAACGCTGATGAACATCGAGCTCTGGCTGGCCTTCGTGGCCGCTTCCGCTGTGATGCTGGCAATCCCGGGACCCACGATTCTCACCGTGATGAGCTACTCACTGGCCTCAGGGCGGCGTGCCAATGTGCCGTTGGTGGCCGCTGTCGCCCTGGGCGACTCCACGGCCCTGGCGATGTCACTTCTTGGCCTGGGGGCACTGCTGGCCACCTCGGCGTTCTGGTTTACCGCAGTCAAGTGGATCGGCGGGCTTTACCTGCTTTACCTGGGCATCAAGCTGCTGCGTGCCGGGGCGAGTACGAGCGTGGTGTTGACCCCGGCGGAGTCAGTGTCACGCTGGAAGCTTTTCGGTAATACCTATCTGGTCACGGCGCTCAATCCGAAGGGCATCGTGTTCTTCGTGGCCTTCCTGCCACAGTTCCTCAACCCGCAGATGCCGGTAACGCCGCAATTGTGGGTGCTGGCCGCTACCTTTGTCACACTGGCCACGCTGAATGCCACCCTATACGCGCTCTTTGCGACTTCCGCGCGTCGCCTGTTGTCCACGCCGCGTGCCCAGCGAGGCTTCAATTTGCTGGGTGGTTCTCTGCTTTCGGGCGCCGGGTTGTGGGCGCTGCTGGCCAGGCGGCCGGCCTGAGAATAGTCGGAGTCGAATGCTTAGCCTACCCCGGGACCATTCGCCTCCGAGGAGGACTGCCAGGACGATCAGCACAGTGCGGCCGGGCCCACATGAAGCAGCCCCGACATCAGAAATGCCGGGGCTGCGATGATGATGGGCCAGCGCTTACCTGTGTTGCCTTCGATTTCGGTAAGGGGCGCGCTCATCCTCCTCGATACGCACTTCCTTGCGGATGGGGTGCCTCTGCTTCTTGCTCATGGCATTGGCCAGAGCCAATAGCGCCACCGCGGTCACGCTCACGGTCAGAATTGCGATGATACCCATGTGCATGTCCTCCTGCGGGTAGATGGGGCGACCCTCGGGACGTCGCTGTCCCTACGAGAGGTGTGCCTACCGAATTGAGAGTGGCAGCTTTCTCGCTGGCCGACAAATCCTTCGACTCTCTGGCAGCGATTAAGTTTTAACGCTCCGCTACCAAGGCTCCTGGTCGCTGACTCGGACAACGACCTTTCCGAGTGGTCCGCCTTTGCAGAAAGACCAATCGTCCCTCGTCGATATTGCTTTTATCGAACATTTAATGGAATATATTTTCACCCTTGCTGTGGCCGTCTCCTGTTTAGGTAGTTCTACGGATACCGTCTCCGTATCAATCACTAGGGGATAGCTGCAGAACAATTCGCGTAATGCCACGGATTCATATTCTCCTCCACCGGCTTATCCTCCCCAGGTCAGGTTTCTGACCCGCTCACGTTACAACATTAAAATAAACGAGGGCGCGCTTGATAATAGTAAGCGCATGATCAAGCGCGCCGGGAAAAGGTGCTTTGAATGAGTGTCAACAGGCGTAATTTCCTCAAGTATGGTGGTGCTGCCGCGGTGGGTACCGTGATGGCGCCGAGTATCGTCAAGGCCCAGGAGACCTTCAACTGGCGCATGACCACCAGTTGGCCATCCGGCTTTCCGTTCTTCCAGTCGGGGCCCGGTTCGGCCACCGACTTCGCCAAGCGTGTCGAAGAGATGTCGGGTGGGCGCATCAAGATCCGGGTTTATGGGGCAGGCGAGTTGATCCCGGCCTTCGACGGCTTCGATGCCGTCTCGCGGGGCCAGCAGGTCCAGCTCAATCATGCCTGCTCCTACTACTGGGCCGGGGAGTCGTTTGCCGCCCAATACTTCACCACGGTGCCGTTTGGCATGACCTTCCAGGGGTTCAACGCCTGGCTGGCCCACGGGGGTGGCTACGAACTGTGGAAGGAAACCTACGAGCCTTACAACCTGATCCCCCTGGCCGTGGGGTGTACTGGCGCACAGCCAGTGGGCTGGTTCCGTGAGCCCGTCACCAGCGTCGAAGACTTCCGCGGCCTGAATATCCGCATGCCCGGGCTGGCCGGTGACGTCTACAACGCCATCGGTGCCAATGCCCGCCTGCTGCCTGGAGGGGAGATTTTTTCCGCCCTGGAGCGCGGCGCCATCGATGCGGCGGAGTGGGTGGGGCCCTATCTTGATCGGGCACTGGGCCTGCACAACGCGGCCAAGCATTACTACTCCTCGGGCTGGCACGAGCCGTCTACCACCACCGAGGTCATCGTCAACAAGGACGCCTATAACTCCTTGCCCAGCGACCTTCAGGCGGTGCTTCACAATGCGGCCGCGGCCTGCAACATCACCTCCCATACCTGGATCGAAGCCCAGAATGGCGACGCCCTGGATGACCTGGTCAACAACCACGGCGTGGCATTCGAGACTCTCCCCGACGATGTCATCCGGGCTCTGTTCGAAGCAACCCGCGACATCCTGACGACGGAGGCCAACAAGGACCCGCTGGTCAAGAGAATCAATGACAGCTTCTGGGCGTTCAAGAAGAAGCACGATGGCTGGCATGCCAACAGCGAGGCCGTCTTCGCCAACACCATCAGTCGTTACGGCCAGGGCATGATCTAAACCCCGCCGGGCTCTCGGCTTCGGTGCCTGCATCGAAGCCGAGAGCTTTTCTGCATGGCCTTCGAGATGTATGGCCTTCGAAAGTGACACCCGCCTCACTTGAGACGTCCGCTGGGCACCTGCCCAGAGGGGGAGATTAAATGTTGCGTTTCTGTATTTCGCTCGAGCGGCTGCTTGAGCGTATCACTGGGATTGCCGGGTTCATCGGCTGTATCTCCATGATCATCATGGTCGCACTGATATTCGGCAATATGCTGAGTCGTTATGCCTTTGGCATTGGTGCGGTATGGGCCCAGGAGCTGGAGTGGTACCTGCTTTCTGTCATGGCAATGATGGGCATCGCCTATGCCATGAAGTTCGACGATCACGTGCGCGTGGACATCCTGTCGAGTCGGTTCAGCCCCGTGGGCATGATGTGGCTGAACCTCATCGCCGCGATGCTGGTGGCGCTACCCTGTGCGCTGCTCATCATTTATTACAGCTTTCCATTCGCCGAGACCTCGATGATTCGCGGCGAGCGTTCCCCGAACTCTTCGGGCCTGCCCTGGCGTTGGATACCCAAGTCCATGGTGGTGGTTGGATTCATCTTCGTGGCGATCGAATCCGTTCGACAGGCGCTGGAAAACGGTAGACGCCTCGTTCAACACTACACTGGGAGTGCTTGATCATGCCCTTGGAATATTATGCGTTGGCGATGATCGCTGCCTTCTTTGTCCTGGTGATGACCGGCATTCCGGTAGGATTCGTAGTGGCTTTCGTCGGCTTCGTGTTCGGCTTCATCGGCTTCGATGGCTGGCTGTTCGAGCTGCTGCCCTCACGAATCTACGGTGTCGTTTCCAACTACACCCTGCTGGCCATACCGCTGTTCGTATTCATGGGTGTGATGCTGGAGCGCTCCAAGATCGCCGAGCGCATGCTCGACGTGATCGGCCACCTGTGTGGGGGGTTGCCAGGGGGCATGGCCCTGGCGGTGATCATCGTGGGCGTTCTGCTCGGTGCGGCGACGGGGATTGTCGGCGCGGCCATCGTTACACTCACTCTGATGGCCCTGCCCACCCTGGTGCGTCGCGGTTACAAGAAGACGATCGCTTGCGGCACCATCTGTGCCGCCGGCACCCTGGGACAGATCATTCCGCCAAGCCTGGTACTGCTGGTGCTGGCGGATATCATGAACCTCTCCGTCGGCAGCCTGTTCGCCGCGGCATTGATGCCCGGCCTGCTGCTGTCGGGCATGTATCTGGCCTATCTGTTGGTGCTTGCCTTCTTCTTTTCCGCCGATGTGCCCGCCATTGACGAAGAGGAGCGAGCATCTGTCAGCAAGCTGGCGCTGTGCAAGGATTTCGGCAAGGTGGTGGTGCCGCCGCTGCTGCTGATCTTCGCGGTGCTGGGTTCGATCATCGGTGGCGTGGCGGCCCCCACGGAAGCCGCCTCGGTAGGAGCCGTGGGTGCCCTGCTGTTGACGCTCGTTTCCGGCCGGTTGTCGTTCGCGATACTCTCCGATACCGTGAAAACCTCCCTGCGCATCAGCTGCATGATCTTCTTCGTGCTGATCGCCTCGCAGGTATTCGCCCTGGCGTTCCGGGGGTTGGACGGCGAGTTCCTGATCGAGGCGATGTTCGAATGGGTGCCTGGCGGCATGTATGGCACGCTCATTTTCATGCTGTTGCTGATCTTCTTCCTGGGCTTCTTCCTCGAATGGATCCAGATCTCCTATATCGCCGTACCGCTGTTCCTGCCCTTCCTGGCCAGCCAGGGCGACATGTCCATGGTCTGGGTCGCAATCCTGATCGCCATGAACCTGCAGACCTCCTTCCTGACGCCGCCCTTCGGCTGGTCGCTGCTGTTCATGAGGGGCGTTGCCCCGCCGGGAATTACCACGGCTGATATCTACAAGGGCGCCGTTCCCTTCGTCCTGATTCAGATTCTGGCCCTGGCACTGATCATCGTATTTCCCGATGTAGTGCTGTGGTTGCCTGAGGTGATAGGATGGTAGATCGGCATAATGATTAGAATTGATTGTCCTGAATTCAAGCAATAAGTGCAGGTCCTGCTGGCTCATTTCCCACGCTGGGGCTGGCAGGGCCTGTAATAACAAGAATAAATGAATAATTAATAACAGGTATACGCCAGTGTTCACGTTCAGAACCAAGCTGACATTGCTCACCTTGCTCCCACTGTTGGTGCTCATAGCCGGCGTGACGTTCTTTGCTATCCATCAAAGTGCACGGTTGAGCGGGGTTCAGTCGGATATCCTCAAGGACGGGTTGCTGGAAGCCAAGCAGGCTGAGCTGAAGAACTACATGGAGCTCGCCTATACGGCGATCCGCGAGATATATGAAGATACCTCACTGCCCAGAGAGGTGGCGCAGGGGCTGGTGGCTGATGCATTTCATCGCATGGAGTATGGCTCCGACGGTTACTTCTTCGTCTATGACTATGATGGGCTGAATATCGTCCACCCGCGCTTGGAGAACCTGGTCGGACAGGACCTTTGGAGTTTTCGTGATGAAGACGGCAAGCTTCTGATTCAGCGCCTTGTCGAGCGAGCCCGAGAGGGCGGCGGCTTTACCGAATATCGCTGGGACAAGCCATCCGGCGGTGAGTCGGTGCCGAAGCTGGGGTACTCCATCGGTCTCGATGACTGGGGCTGGATGGTTGGCACGGGACTCTACCTGGATGACATCGAACTGGTCGTCAGCCAGATGGAGTACCACATGGTGGAGAATGCTCGCAGAACCATCCTGCTGATGGCCTTCGTTACCGTGTCCTGCCTGCTTGTCATCGCCGTGATCGGGTTGGCGGTCAACCTCAGCGAAGCACGAGTGGCGAATCGCAGGCTGGTCAAGATGGCGCAGAAGACCTTCAGCTTCCTGGAGAAGGAGCGGCGTCGGATCTCTCGCGAGTTACACGACGGCATCAACCAGCTCCTGGTGTCGGCACGCTTCAAGCTGGAGCGCATCGATGATGCCTGGGGCGGGGGGACCATGTCGATGCCTCATCCGCGCTGGCGGCGACCGACCGCATTCTGGAAACAGGTATCCACGATCTCAGACGCCTGGCCTACGATCTGCGCCCTAGCGTGCTCGACGACCTGGGGCTGGTCGCGGCCCTGGAAAGCCTCTGTTCGGACCTGGTGGAGCGCAAGCCCGTGTGGGTTCATTTCGAGTCGAGCATCGACAGCGGGGAGTGTCAGCCTGTGCTGGCCACGGCCCTGTATCGCATTACCCAGGAGAGCCTGCACAACATTGAGAAGCATGCCGGCAAGGCCCGTCAGGTCAGGGTGAAACTGTTGCGGCGGCGGAGCTGGGTTTATCTTGAAATCGCCGATGATGGCGAGGGCTTCGTCTGGTGCGCCGATGGCAGCCATGTGCGCGGCAGCGGCCTGGGGTTGCGCAACATTCAGGACCGGGTGGATCTGCTGGGGGGGAGCCTGACGCTCGAGGCGGCACCCGGCAAGGGCGTGCGTATTCGCATCAAGATGCCATTTCAGCGTGCCGTCGCCGGAGCGAGTCGGGGGAGAGTCGATGGAAAAGTCTATAAGCGTACTTTTGGCGGACGACCATCCGCTGGTTCTGGAGGGCCTGCGCTATCGGCTGGAGGCCCAGCAGGGCATTGACCTGGTGGGGCTGGCGAGTTCGGGGCAAGAGCTGCTGTCGCTGGCCCAGGGACTGATGCCGGACGTGGTGGTAACGGATATCACCATGCCCGGTATGTCCGGCCTTGAGGCGTGCAAGGTCTTGCACGAAACTTGTCCTGATATCCGGGTGCTGGTGCTGACCATGCACGATAATGAGGAGTACATCCGACGTGCGGTGGCCTGTGGGGCGGCTGGCTATGTGCTCAAGGACGCCTCGTCCGAGCAGATGGTGTTTGCCCTGCGTGAGGTGGCAAGCGGGCGCAGCCATTTCGGCTCCGGCGTTTCCCGGGTGTTGCTCGCAGAGAAGGAGGAGCGCCTTACGCCTCGTGAGACCGCCATCCTCAAGCTGATGTTCGAGGGCATGAGCAGCCGGGATATCGGCGAGGTGTTGGCCATCAGTGCACGCACGGTCGAGTCCCATCGCAGCAATATCTATCGCAAGCTCAATACCAACTCACTGGCAGGTCTCTTTCGCTACGCCATGCGCCATGGACTGGTCGAATTGGAATAGCCGAATTCTAACGAGGACATCGAATCTTTCCTCTTTGACCTCAACTATGCTTGAGGTCGTATCGTTCATCGCATCTCTCATCAGACAGGAGAAAAGCGATGAACGATACGATCAAGGTGGCCGTCATCTATGGCAGCGTCAGGGAAGGACGTTTCTGCGATACCGTCGGGCAGTGGGTCGTGGACCAGATACAGCCTCGGAAAGCGTTCGCAACGGTGGTGATCGATCCCGTCGCCGAACCCGTCTCGGCATTCGGTAAGCGCCTCGACGAGGCGGATGCCTTCGTTGTGGTCACGCCTGAGTACAACCACTCATACCCCGCTGCGCTCAAGGCGCTGATCGACGGCTACAAGGCGCAGTGGCAGGCCAAGCCGGTGGCCTTCGTCTCCTACGGTGGCGCCTCGGGCGGACTGCGGGCGGTCGAGCACTTGCGCCATGTCTTTGCCGAGCTGCATGCCGTGGGTATTCGTGACGGCGTGATGTTCCCCAACAGCTGGGAGCAGTTCGACGAGCATGGTCAGCCGCTGCAGGCCCAGCGTTTCGAGCGCGGCATGCAGACCATGCTGGCGCGGCTCGCCTGGTGGGCCGAAACGCTGCGTCAGGGGCGGGCCGAACGCGATTACACTCAGGCGGTCATGCTGGATTGAGCAGTGAGCGAAGAGCTGGCGAGCCGCTCTGGAAGGCACCATGCAGCCGAACGGGAGCCCGCCTAGCCGGTCATCACTTGTTTACGGCCTGGGCGCGCAGCCAGGCAATCTCCTCGGCCCAGATCTCGGGTTCGATGGTCTCCAGCACCAGCGGAATCTCGTCGATGCGCGGGTCGCGCATGATGGTGGTGAAGGCGTCGAGCCCGATGTTGCCCCGGCCAAGGCTGTGGTGGCGGTCGACGCGGCTGGCGAACTCGCTCTTGGCGTCGTTGAGGTGCATGCCCCGCAGGTAGTCGAAACCCACCACCTTGCCGAATTCGTCGAGGGTAGCGGTACACGCCTCGGGGGTGCGCAGGTCGTAGCCGGCGGCAAAGGCGTGGCAGGTGTCGATGCACACCCCGACCCGCGACTTGTCATCGACCTGCTCGATGATCTCGGCCAGGTGCTCGAAGCGCCAGCCAGGTTGGTGCCCTGGCCCGCGGTATTCTCGATCACCGCGACCACGCCGCGGGTATCGGCCAGGGCGTGATTGATCGAGTCGGCGATGCGGGTCAGGCATTCGCTCTCGCTGATCTTCCTGAGATGGCTGCCGGGATGGAAGTTGAGCAGGGAGAGGCCGAGCTGCTCGCAGCGCTGCATCTCGTCGAGGAAGGCGGCGCGGGACTTCTCGAGCCCGGCGGCATCCGGGTGGCCGAGGTTGATCAGGTAGCTGTCGTGGGGAAGGATCTGCTCGGGGCCGAAGCCATGTTCCCTGCAGGCGCTGCGAAAGGCCTCGATGGTAGCCTCTTCGAGGGGCTTGGCTCGCCACTGGCGCTGGTTCTTGGTGAACAGGGCGAAGGCGTCGGCGCCGATCTCGACGGCACGAAGCACGGCCTGGTCGGGACCGCCGGCGGCGCTGACGTGGGCACCCAGGTATTTCATCTTGCCTCTCCGTGATTGACAACGCCATTACGATAGCATGCACGTAGACTCGCCACCCGCCGTGGCCCTGCTAGTCTCAGAAGAGAGAGTGCCAAGGGAGAGTCAGCATGCTGCCCCTGCTACTGGTTGCCATGAGTAGTGCCGCGGGACAGGACCCCATCGCTGCAGCACTGGCGCGCATCGGTGCGCTGGCCAGCTATGGACTGACGTTGCGCAGCCAGGGCAGCGGCGGCGAAGAAGTCATTCGCTACAGCTATCGACAGCCCGGCTACGTGCGCATGGACATGGAGACCCCCTACCGCGGGGCAGTGCTGATCTATCGTCCCGATACCGGCAAGGTGAAGCTGTGGCCCTTCGGTTCACCGGGCAGGCGGGCGGCAATTTCCCTGCGCCCCACCAATCGCATGGTGCGCAGCTCGCAAGGCCATCGTGTTGACCAATCGGATGTGGGCACCCTGCTGCGCAATGTCCAGCGCCTGCAGCAGCACGGCAGTACGCGTCGGCTCGGGCCGACTACCCATGATGGGCGTGTGGTGCAGCATGTGGTGGTGGAAGCCGAGCCGGGGCGGGCGGTGGATGATGTGTCGCGCTATGACCTGTGGCTCGATGACGAGACGCTGTTTCCACTGCGGGTAGCGAGTTACGACAGGCGGGGAGAACGACGGGAGAGCGTCCTGCTGGAGAGCGTTCGCCTCGACCCCGACTTTTCCCCCGATCACTTCGCACCCTAGGCCCATGCCAAGCTTTTGCTTCGACACCACCTGGCATATTGAAGCCCCGATCGCCGTAGTCTTTGATGTCTTGACCGACTCACTGCACTGGCCGGAATGGTGGCCCGGGCTGGTCGAGGTGCAGCCGCTCGAGGCAGGCAACGAGTCCGGCATTGGGCGAACCCAGCGCTTCGTCTGGAAGAGCCGGCTGGGCTATTACCTGCGCTTCGATATCCGCATCACTCGCGTATGCGAGCCCTGCTTGATCGAGGGCAGGGCAAGTGGCGACGTGGCCGGAGTCGGCAGCTGGCGACTCGACGGCAACGAGCGGATCACCCGGGTTCGCTACCGCTGGCACGTGCGAACGGTGCGGCCCTGGATGGGGGTTCTGGCTAGGGTGGCGAGGCCGCTGGTGACCTGGAATCATCACGCCATGATGCGCGAAGGGCGCGTGGGTCTGGTGCGGCACCTGGGTCTCTCCACTGGGCATTCTGGATGTGGCGCCGGGCGGGAACCGTCAAGAGAGCGTTGAGCGTCATGGAAAGTAAAGGAGTATGCTGCAGCCCACTTTTATCGAAATCGTCCCAGAGATGCCATGAAGCGCTCGAAGAGTCGCATCGGCCATGAGCCACTGTCCGGGGAAGCGCATGGCCGCGTCTCCTCCGGTGACGACTGTGAGCGTGTCCGGCAAGAACTCGAGGCAGCGCAGGAAGAGATCGCACACCTCAACCGTACCCTGTATCGAGTCCAGCAGATCGCCCGGCTGGGCTATTGGCGAGCCAGCCTCAAGGCTAATGAGCTGTTCTGGTCCGAGGTGATTTACGACATCTTCGGCGTCGACCCCGCCACCTTCACACCCAGTATTCGTGCCTTCAAGGCCATGGTGCATCCCGAGGATCTGGAGAGTGTCGAGGCCAGCATGCTTCGGGCCCAGGAGCATGGGCACCATGATGTCGTACATCGGATCATCCGTCCCGACGGCGAAATCCGCTGGGTGCACGAGCTGGGCGACTATGAGCCCGAGGGCGATGACCAGATTCTGATAGGTACGGTGCGTGATATCACCGAGCAGAAGCGGCTGGAGCTACGCCTGCGTCAGCTGTCGCGCACCGATGAACTCACCGCACTGTTCAACCGCCGCTATTTCATGCAGCGGCTGCTACAGGAGCTGGCCCGCTATCGGCGTTACGGCAGGCCGACGTCGGTGGTGCTGTTCGATTTCGACCACTTCAAGCGCATCAATGATACCCATGGCCACCCCGCCGGCGACCAGGTATTGGTGAGTGTCGGCAAGTTGCTGCGCGACAGGCTGAGGGCCAATGATATTCCGGCACGGCTTGGCGGCGAGGAGTTCGCCCTCCTGCTGCCGGAAACCGAGCTCGAAGAGGCGCTTGGCGTGGCAGAGAAGGTACGCCAGCTGGTGCTGGAACAGACGTTCACCTCGGAGGAGGGGCACTGCTTCGGCGTTTCCATTACCTGCGGTGTCTCGACCTTTCAGGGTGTCGAAGAGACGTTGGAAGCCATCCTGCACCGCGCCGACCAGAATCTCTACCAGGGCAAGCGGGCGGGCCGCAACCGGGTCGTGGCGGATGAGCGGGGTCGTTAAGGGCGTCCGGGCCTGGTGCTTGCTGCGAGGTGGGCAGGTAGCCACTCTCCGTTTCACCGTACGAAGGCTTTCCTGATCAGCTTCTGCAGCGTCTTTCCGTAGGGCGGGTAAATCATAGCCGCAGCGTTGAAGCGCTGCTTCACGAAGACGCCCTTGGCGTGGCTGAAGGTCAGGAAGCCCTCGTGGCCGTGATATCGGCCCATGCCGGAGGCCCCCACGCCGCCGAAGGGCAGGTCCTCCTGCGCGGCATGCAGGAGCGTATCGTTGATGCACACTCCGCCGGCATGGGTCTCGTGTAGTACCCGCTGCTGCTCGTGCCTGTCGTAGCCGAAGTAATAGAGCGCCAGCGGTCGCGGCCGGTCGTTGACGTAGTCGAACGCCTCTTCGAGGCGGTCGTAGGGCACCACCGGCAGCAGGGGGCCGAAGATCTCCTCCTGCATGACGGTCATCTCGTCGCTGACATCGAGCAGTATCGCTAGCGGCATCCGCCGTCGCTGGCCGGCCTCATGCAGGCGGACCGCGCGGGCCCCTTTGCTTTCGGCATCCTCGAGGTAGCCTTGGAGGCGTTCGAAGTGCCGCTCGTTGATGATCGCGGTGTAGTCGGGGTTGTCCTCGAGTGTGGGGTAGAAGCTCAGCACCGCCTCGCGGAAGGCCGTCACGAAATCGTCGACCCGTTCTCTGGGAACCAAAACATAGTCCGGCGCAATGCAGGTCTGTCCGGCGTTCAACGACTTGCCGAAGGCGATACGCTGTGCAGCGTCCTTCAGCGGCACGTCACGGGAAACGATGGCCGGCGACTTGCCGCCCAGCTCCAGTGTCACCGGCGTCAGGTTATCGGCCGCGGCGCGCATGACATGCCTGCCGATCGAGGTGGCGCCGGTGAACAGCAGGTGGTCGAACGGCAGCCTGGAGAAGGCAGCGCCCACCTCCGCCTCACCCAGCACCACCGTCACCAGATCCTCCGGAAATACGCGGGCCAGAAGGTCCTTCAGCAGTTGTGAGGTGCGCGGCGTCGATTCGCTCATCTTGATCATGACGCGGTTACCGGCCGCCAGGGCGCCGGTCAGCGGGCTGATGGCGAGGAAGAGCGGATAGTTCCAGGGCACGATGATTCCTACCACGCCGAGCGGCTGGTAAACGACCTTGGCCCTGGCCGGCTGGAAGACCAGACTGACCGAGCGGCGGGAGGGCTTCATCCACCGCTTCAGTCGTTTGCTCGCGTAGTCGATGCCATGCAGGGTTGGCATGATCTCGGCGAGCAGGGTCTCGTCGGCGGAGCGGTTGCCGAAATCGTCGGAGATCGCACGGGCGATCGTGTTCTGCTCGCTCTTGATCAGCTCGCGAAGTTGTCCGAGCCACTCTCGGCGCTCCTGGGACGACGGCATGGGATTGGCCCGGCAGGCTGCCCGCTGCCGTTTCAACTGGTGCTCCAGCTCATCCAGTGACATGGGGTTCCTGTCCAGTTCCTGCGGCATTTCAGCACCCTCGTTGATCACGGCTAACGACTCCAGCGTATCGGCATGACGGGTTTCTGCTTTGACGCATCTGGCCACCCTTGGAGGAACTTACCAGCAGCTCGCGCTGAAGTCTTGGAAAGCCCTCGTGGCGTTGACGACCAAGTCCGAAAACCGCCGGACGCCGGCTGCGCTCGCGCTAGAATGAAGCAATGAACTATTCCACCGATACCTGCTACCAGGCGCTGCTGGCCCGCGACCCCCGCTATGACGGGCGCTTCTTCACCTGCGTGACCAGCACTGGCATCTACTGCCGCCCGATCTGTCCGGCGCCGACGCCGAAACTCGTGCACTGCCGTTTCGTCGCCTCCGCCGCGGCTGCGCAGGAGGCGGGCTTCCGGCCATGCCTGCGCTGTCGACCGGAGAGCGCGCCGGACTCCCCGGCCTGGGCCGGCACCTCCACGACCGTGACGCGGGCGCTGCGGTTGATCGATGATGGCGCGCTGGACGTTGGCGGTGTGGAGGCGCTGGCCGACCGGCTGGGTGTGGGGGCGCGTCAGCTGCGGCGACTGTTCCA
>NZ_AZQX01000245.1:0-5249 GCF_000568385.1 Halomonas sp. BC04 | reverse complement strand
CACCGGGGCCGAGTCGACGAAGGCGCGGTAGCCATAGGGACCTGCCTTCTCTTCGATCCGTTTGGCCAGGGTCGCCAGGCGCTTGCGCATCAGCTTGTGATAGTCACGGCCCACGGCATAGCGTGAGACGTAGGCGGTAGCCGGCTGGCCCAGCACCTTGGCGCTCTCCACCTCGGCGGGCAGGTAGTCGAGACGGACGCTGACGACCCGAATGGTGCCGGGGATGAGCTCCTCCGGGCGGGTGCGCTTGGTGCCATGCTTGGCCATGAAGCCCATTTCGCCATGATGGCCGGCGTCCAGCCAGCGCTGCAGATAGCGCTCGTCGTCAGCCAGGTCGACATCCGTGATACCCACCTGCTGGAAGCCCAGCTCGCGCCCCCAGGTCTTGATGGTATCGGCCAGGGTGGCGAGATCGCTATCGTCCAGGGTTGCCGGATGCGTCATGATCGAGAAAAAACCGGGTAAATGCATGCAGGTGGGATTGGCGTAGGCGACATAGCGCTTACACTCTCATCATAAAGCATCCTTTGCAGGGGAGACACCGGATGTCGGCAAACCAAGACGGCAAGACACCGTCGGCCACGCTGAGGCCGCTTTATCGGGCCGCGCAGGTCCAGGAGCTCGACCGTCGTACCATCGCGGCGGGGATCGAGGGCTTCGCACTGATGCAGCGGGCGGCCACTGCGGCCTGGCAGAGCCTCAAGTCTCGCTGGCCGGGCGTGCGCCGCCTCACGGTGCTTTGTGGCGGCGGCAACAATGGCGGCGATGGCCACGTGCTCGCGGCCCTTGCCGGGGTGGCTGGGCTGGATGTCCAGCGCATCGTGCTCAAGGCGCCCGAGACCCTGAAGGATGACGCGGCACGGGCTGCGGAGATGGCGACGGCTGCCGGGGTCGGCGTGGTGCCATGGCGGCCGGGCCTGGACTTTACCGGCGAGGTGGTGGTGGATGCCCTGCTGGGTACCGGCCTTGGCGGTGAGGTGCGCGGCGACTTCCTCGATGCCATCGAGGCCATCAATGCCAGCGGCCTGCCAGTGCTGGCCATCGATATCCCGTCTGGCCTGGCGGCGGATACCGGGGCCGTGCTTGGGGTGTCAGTGCGGGCCACTCGGACAGTAACCTTCATCGGCGACAAGATCGGCCTGCATACCGGCCGCGCGCCCGATCTGGCCGGGGAAGTACATTTCCGGGCGCTGGGAGTCGATGCCGGCGCCATCGGGACCTTGAGCCGGCTGCCTGGCTGCTGAACAGTGACCTGCTTCCGGCTCTGCTGCCACCCCGGGCGCGAGACGTGCACAAGGGGGCCATGGGTCATGTGCTGGTGGTGGGAGGGGCGCCCGGATTCGGCGGTGCAGCGCTGCTGGCCAGTGAGGCCGCCGCTCGCCTGGGTGCCGGCAAGATCAGCCTGGCCACGGCGCCGGAGCATGTCACAGCCTCCCTGATGTATCGCCCTGAAGTCATGGTCCATGGCGTGCGTGGGGCGGCCGACCTCGGCGACCTTCCTGCCCGTGCCGATATCGTCGTGGTGGGGCCGGGACTCGGGCAGGGCGCCTGGGGGCAGGCCATGCTCCAGGCCTCGCTGAAGACCGGGCTGCCTCTGGTGGTGGATGCCGACGGCCTCAACCTGCTGGCCAATCGCTGGGTCGAAGAGCGGCGAGATGACTGGATACTGACGCCGCACCCCGGCGAGGCCGCCCGTCTGCTCGGTATTAGTGCGACGGAGGTGGAGGCGGACCGGCCGGCGGCGGTGGCTGAACTGCAGCGTCAACGCGGCGGGGTGATCATACTCAAGGGTGCCGGCACCCTGGTGGCCGGCCCGACGGGGATGGCGGTCTGTCCCTATGGCAACCCCGGCATGGCCTCGGGGGGAATGGGAGACGTCCTGTCGGGTATCCTGGGCGCCTTGCTGGCCCAGGGGGTGCCGCTGGAGAGTGCGGCAAGACTGGGGGTGGTCGTGCATGCCATGGCGGCCGATCTGGCTGCCCGGGACGGTGGCGAGCGTGGTCTGCTGGCTGCCGATCTGGCATCCTATGCCCGAAGTCTGATCAACACCGAGGCCAACTTTGGTATCTATCCCCAGACAGGTAGCGATGATGCGCGTGCGACTCGATGATGAAGACCGCCAGGTCGCCTTAGGCAGGCGCCTGGGACGTGCTCTGGGCGGCCAAGGTCGCGTCTACCTGGAGGGTGAGCTGGGGGCCGGCAAGACCACGCTTACCCGGGGCATCCTGCGCGCCCATGGCCACGAGGGAGCAGTGAAGAGCCCGACCTACACCCTGGTAGAGCCCTACGAAATTGGTGGCATGCGTCTCTACCATTTCGACCTCTATCGACTAGGTGATCCGGAGGAGCTGGAGTTCATCGGTGGCCGCGACCTGTTTGCCGATGACGCCCTGTGCATTGTCGAGTGGCCCTGTCGAGGGGCGGGGTGGTTGC
Source organism: Halomonas sp. BC04 (assembly GCF_000568385.1). Taxonomy (NCBI): domain Bacteria; kingdom Pseudomonadati; phylum Pseudomonadota; class Gammaproteobacteria; order Oceanospirillales; family Halomonadaceae; genus Halomonas; species Halomonas sp. BC04. The sequence goes on along the minus strand of NZ_AZQX01000245.1, from coordinate 2,816 downwards.
CAGAGCCGGATTTGCGTATCACCCTGAGCCTTGGCGAACCGGGCCGTGCCGCCAGCCTGGAGGCTTTCTCCGAGCTGGGTCGATCTGTTCTTGCGACGCTGTCGCAGGAGCTGGCCCTTGACGATGTGATTATCGAGCAGGAACGCGAACAATAGTGATGACGACACGATCCCTGCCTATTTCATTTCGCTGGAGAGAGCCGCTTTCCCTAGTGGTCTTGCGGCGCTGCTGTCTGTTTGCGGTGCTGCTTTCGCTGTTGCTGTGCGCTCCACTGGTGCAGTCGGCGCAGGTCGACAACGTTCGCCTCTGGGCCGCCCCCGACCATGCTCGTCTGGTCTTCGACCTGTCTGGCCATGCCGAAGCCGACATCTTCCTGCTCGACGATCCTCGGCGCCTGGTGATCGACCTCGACGAGAGCGGACTCAACACCGAGCTTTCCTCGTTGAACCTGGACGGCAGTGCGATTACCGCCGTGCGCAGTGGAGTGCGGGACGGCAATGGCCTTCGCGTGGTGCTGGAGCTCTCGCGTACGGTCGAGCCACGCCATTTCACGCTGCCGCCCAATGACCAGTATGGCCATCGTCTGGTGGTGGACATGGAGTATCCGGCGAAAGTGCCGTGGAGAACCCCATTGATCCCATCGAGCGATGATCCGTGAACAGGAAATCGTCGCCGGTCGCGGCCGTGCCGAAGGGGCGGAAGGCTCGCCTCAGGTGAATGCCGAAAGTGCCATCGCGAGCCAGCCTGCGGCTCCCCACCCCCGCCGCGACATCATCATCGCCATCGACCCAGGCCATGGCGGGGAGGATCCGGGAGCCATCGGGCCTGGTGGCACCCGCGAGAAGGATGTGGTGATGGAGATCAGTCGCCGGCTGCAGCGACTGGTGGATGACGCCGAGGGCTTCCGTGCCGTGATGATCCGCGACGGGGATTACTATATCGGCCTGCGCCAGCGCACCCGTATCGCCCGTGAGCAGAAGGCCGACTTCTTCGTTTCCATTCATGCCGATGCATTCAACAGCCCGCGGCCGAGCGGCAGCTCGGTCTATGCGCTCTCCCAGCGTGGCGCCACCTCGGAGACTGCCCAGTGGCTGGCGGCCAGCGAGAATCAGGCCGACCTCATCGGCGGCGTGGACGGCAACCTGTCGCTGAATGACAAGGATGAAGTGCTGCGGGGCGTGCTGCTCGACCTCACCATGACCGCGACGCTCAACGATTCGTTGGCCATCGGCGGCCAGGTGCTGGACCAGCTGGGGCGGGTCAATCGGCTGCACCGTTCACGGGTGGAGCAGGCGGGCTTCATGGTGCTGAAGTCCCCGGATATCCCCTCGCTGCTGATCGAGACCGGCTTCATCTCCAATCCGGACGAAGAGCGACGACTGCGCGATGCCGGGCATCAGCAGAAGCTGGCCGAATCGATATTCGCGGGGCTTGCCGAACATTTCCGGCGTAACCCGCCCCCGGCCAGCCTGCTTGCCTGGCAGCGGGACAATCGGCGCAGCCCTTCTGGCAACGAGTATCGCATTCAGCCGGGGGACACCCTCTCCCAGATCGCCGCACGCCATGGCGTGCCGGTGGGGCAACTCAAGCAGGCCAACGAGCTCAACGGGGATGTGATTCGTGTCGGGCAGGTGCTGAGGATTCCGCGCTCATGACGGTGGCCAACGAGATGACCCAGGTTCGACCCATACGGGTGCTCGATCCGCGCCTGGCCAACCAGATCGCCGCTGGCGAAGTGGTGGAGCGCCCCGCGTCGGTGGTCAAGGAGCTGGTCGAAAATGCCATCGACGCCGGGAGCCGGCGGATCGAGGTGGAACTCGATGCGGGTGGTACCCGCCTGATTCGGGTGCGCGACGATGGCTGCGGTATTGGCGAGGACGACCTGCCATTGGCCCTGTCGCGTCATGCCACCAGCAAGATCGCATCGCTGGAAGAGCTCGAGGGCGTTGCCAGCCTGGGCTTTCGCGGCGAAGCGCTGGCCTCGATCAGTTCGGTGTCGCGGCTGGAGCTGGTGGCGAATGTCGACGAGGACCCCCCGCAACGGCTGGCGTGTGGTGGCCGAGGGCCGCCAGATGGAGCCGCGGGTCACGCCGGCGCCGCACCCTCGCGGCACCTCCCTGACGGTTCGCGACCTGTTCTTCAATACGCCGGCTCGGCGCAAGTTCCTGCGCACCGAAAAGACCGAGTACGGCCACGTGGAGGAGGCGTTTCGTCGCCTGGCACTGTCTCGTTTCGATATTGCCTGGGTTCTTCGGCACAACCAGAAGACGGTGCATCAACTACCCGCCAGCCCGGATTCGGCGGCTCGCGAGCGTCGCATCTCGGCGCTGCTCGGCAAGGCTTCCTCGATAATGCCCTGCACCTGGATCTCGCGGCAGGAAGCCTCAGGCTATGGGGATGGGTCGGCTTGCCCACCCACTCTCGGGCCCAGGCCGATCAGCAGTACTTCTTCGTCAACGGCCGGGTGGTGCGCGATCGCCTAGTGGCCCACGCCATCCGCCAGGCCTATCGGGACGTGCTGTTTCATGGCCGCCACCCGGTGTTCGTGCTCTACCTCGAGGTCGATCCCATGGTGGTGGACGTCAATGTCCACCCCACCAAGCATGAGGTGCGTTTTCGCGACGGCCGCATGGTGCATGACTTCCTCTTCTCGAGCCTGCATCGGGCCCTGGCCGAGGCGCGCCCCGGCGAGCATGCCGACGACGTGGCCAAGGCGCCCCGGCGAGCGATGAGTCGGCTCGGGGCGAGCATGAGGTTCGTGAAGGCGGTGGGCGCTGGCAACAGCAGCCCATGGCGCTGCACGCTCACTCCGGTGG
>NZ_AZQX01000244.1:0-7861 GCF_000568385.1 Halomonas sp. BC04 | reverse complement strand
TGGACCACCTGGAAGGGGTGGGCAGGGGCCTGCCCTACCGCGGTCCGGCGGTGCCGCTGATCGCCGTGCCCACCACCGCCGGCACCGGCAGCGAAGCGACCAAGAACGCCGTGCTCAGCGTTCAGGGCCCGAAGGGTTTCAAGAAGTCGTTTCGCGATGAACGGCTGGTCGCCGCCGTGGCGCTGGTCGACCCGGCGCTGCTGGCAGGCTGTCCCAAGTCGCAGATTGCCGCCAACGGCATGGACGCCTTCACTCAGCTGCTGGAATCCTACGTCTCGCTCAATGCCAGTCCCGCCACCGATGCCCTGGCCTGGTCCGGCATGCAGGCATTCTGCCACGGCTTCTGGCCGGCCTGGGAAGAGGGCCACCCGGAGGCAAGCCGCGGCTACGACCAGCTCGCCTACGCCTCGCTGATGTCCGGGGTGACCCTGGCCCAGGCGGGCCTGGGCTCAGTGCACGGGCTGGCCTCTCCACTGGGCGCCTTCTTCCCGATTCCCCACGGCACGGTTTGCGGCACCCTGGTCGCCGAGGCCACCTCGACCAACGTTGCGGCACTGCGCCAGCGCGAGCCGAGCAGTCGGGCACTGACCCGGTACGCCGAGGTCGGCCGCCTGGTCAGCGGGGAACCCGAACTGAGTGACAGCGAGGCTCGCGATACCCTGGTCGCAACGCTACGTGACTGGACCCAGCGCCTCGACATGCCAAGGCTGGGCGCCTATGGCATGGGCCATGACGACATCGAGCGCGTGGTTGCAGGCGCCCGAGGCGGCAGCATGAAGACCAACCCGCTGGCACTCACCGACGTCGAGCTGGCAGCACTGCTGGAAACCCGCCTGTAGCTGGGCTCAGGCAGCGTCGAAGCCGCTCAAGACATTGACCACGTTGATACCGATCTCCTCCACCGCGTAGCCCCCTTCGAGGAGGAAGACGGTGGGCAGCCCAAGCGCGGCCAGGCGTCGGCCGATGTCCGGGTAGTCGTCGCTGGTCAGCTTGAAGCTGCTGATCGGATCGTGCTCGAAGGTATCCACCCCCAGCGACACGATAAGCAGCTCGGCGCCGGAGTGACGAATGCGCCCCAGGCCCTCATCCAGGGCCGCCGACCACGGGCCGTAGCCGGTGCCGGGCGGCATGGGGAAGTTGACGTTGTACCCCTCTCCGCGTCCGCTGCCGGTCTCATCGGCATGCCCCAGGTAATAGGGGAAGCAGTGCAGGGGGTCGCCATGCAGAGAAACGACGATCACGTCGTCGCGGGCGTAGAAGATCTCCTGGGTACCGTTGCCATGGTGAAAGTCGATATCCAGCACCGCCACACGCGAGAGGCCATGCTTCAGGGCCTGGTCGGCGGCAATGGCCGCGTTGTTGAAGAAGCAGTAGCCGCCGAACTGGTCCGAGGACGCGTGATGGCCCGGTGGGCGGCACAGGCCGAAGCTCGGCTCACCGCTCTTCAGCGTTTGACCCAGGGCCGACAGGGCGATGTCCTTGCTGATATCGGCGGCTTCGAAAGTGTTGGCGCAGATCGAGGTCTCGCCGGTCTGGGCGTAATAGCCGAGGCGCCCCTCGATATGTTCGGGGATTCGCGCGCCGGGCATCGAACGCGACGGCCAGATGTTGGGAATCGCCTCGCCGGCCATGCCGATGGCCTTCCACTCCTCCCAGCAGCTGGCCAGGAACTCCACGTAGCCGGTATCGTGCACGGCCAGCACCGGCTCCAGGCCATAACGGGTCGGCGCCTGTACCTCGCCAAGCCTCGCCGCCCGAACCCGGTCGAGCACCAGGTCGACCCGCTCGGGGCACTCGAAGGGTGCGACCAGTAGCCCTTCGTTGAGCTCGGTCTTGGCGCGACGCAGCTTGGTGGCCTCGCTGTGGAACGTGATCATGGCAACGCCTCCTCGGGTTGATCCCCAGACCATGCCATGCCCCTGGGCGGGGTGCCAGCCGGCCCCGTCAACGCCCTTGGTAGCGTTCGCCATAGCTCTCGAGCAACGTCCTGCCCCGCTGGCGCAGGAAATCGAGCACCCTGGCCTGCTTCCAGTTGTCGCGGTAGACCAGGCCGAAGCTGAACGCCATGGCCGGCGAGAAAGGCCGCATGACCACACCGTCCCGTGGGGTGAGCTGGTCCTGGGCGGTGATGGGATTCATCACGGTAATGCCGACATGGCTGGCCACCAGCGCCGTGATGGTACCGATATTGGCCTCTGTCTTGCCGGCGATCTGTACCCGGTGTTGGCTGGCCAGCTCCAGCAGCGGATTGGTGCTGATGCTGGGCTGGTTGCTGATCACCAGATGCTGGTCGCGCAGGTCCTGCACCTCGACACACTCCCTCGCCGCCAGCGGATGCTGCTCCGGGACCAGGCAGACCGCCTGGGTAGTGAACCAGGGGTCCACCTGCAACACCCGCGAAGTGATGGGCAGGGTAACGAAGCCGATGTCCGCATGGCTCGACTCCACCGCAAGCTGCACCTCATGGCTCGACATCATGTCCAGGCTGACGCTGAACTGCCGGTTCTCCTCCAGCAGCGCGGCCACCAGCCTGGGCACGAAGCCGAACGACAACCCGGGGATGGCGGCGATGCGCAGCCGCGAGGTGCCGAACTCCTTGAGTGCCAGCACGCTATGGCGCAGCTCCTCGATATTGCCCATCAGGCGCAGGATCTCGTCATAGACCTCGCGCGCCTCCGGCGTGGCCACCAGGCGGTTCTTCTCCCGCAGGAACAGCTGGATGCCCAGGTTCTCCTCGAGCTGCGCCAGGGAGCGGCTCACCCCCGACTGGGTGATGCCAAGGGTACGTGCCGCCTGGGAGGCGGTACCCGCCTCGAACAGCGTCTTGAAGATCGCCAGCGCCTTGAGTGAGTGAATGTTGACATCTGCCATGACAAGAACTCATCGAATTGGATAAAAAGATCATATATTGAAATACTTATCGATCGCTACCTAGACTGCAGAGAACCGTTCACAAACACATAACGACAACGGACGCTGCAATGGATCCATCTCCCCTTTTCTACCAGGCAGGCCCCGCCCTGCCCGAAGTCAGCCATGCCAAGGGCGTCTACCTGTGGGACGAAACCGGTCGGGAGTATCTCGACGGCTGCTCCGGCGCCATCTCATGCAACCTGGGGCACGGCCGCAGCGACATTCGCGATGCCATGCTCGCCCAGCTCGACCGGGTCGCCTTCACCTATCGCACCCAGTTCGAGAACGCCCCCGCGGTGGCCCTGGCCAAGGCGCTGGTGGGCTTCACGCAGCAGCAGCTGGAGAAGGTCTTCTTCGTTTCCAGCGGTTCGGAGGCGGTGGAGTCGGCGCTCAAGCTGGCCCGCCAGTACTTCGTCGCCAAGGGTGAGCCGCAGAGGCGCCGCTTCGTTTCGCTGCGCCCCTCCTATCACGGCAGCACCCTGGGTGCCCTGGGCGTCACCGGCTATCAGCCCTGGAAGCGCCCTTCAGAGATATCACCATCGGCTCACTCAAGGTGGCCGGCCCCGACTTCTACCGCCACACCGACGCTGACGATCGGCGACATGTGGAACGCGTTCTGGCCGATACCCGCGCCGCCATGGCGGCCGCCGGCCCCGACACCATCGCGGCCTTCGTACTCGAGCCCGTGGGCGGCGCCAGTACCGGCGCCCGCATGCTCGACCGCCAATACCTCGAGGGCATTCGTGAGTTATGCAATGAGTTCGGCTGCCTGCTGATCCTTGATGAAGTACTGACCGGTGTCGGTCGTACCGGGACCTGGTTCGCCTATCAGCACTACGGTGTCACCCCCGACCTGCTGGCCACCGCCAAGGGACTGGGCGCCGGCTACTACCCGGTGGGTGCGGTGCTGGCCCGCGCCGACATCGTCGAGACGGTCATGGCCTCTGGCGGGTTCCAGCACGGCCATACCTACGCCGGCAATCCATTGGCCTGTGCCACGGCGCTGGCGGTGGTCGAGGCCATCCAGCGCGAGAAACTGCTCGAGAACGTGGCGGCTCGCGGCCGCGAGCTGGAGGCTGGACTCAAGGCGCTCAAGGGCCGCTTCGCCTGGGTGGGGGACGTGCGTGGCCTGGGGCTGCTCTGGGGGGTGGAACTGGTCGCCGATGGCGCTTCGAAAGCGCCATTTCCCGCCGAGCAGAACCGTTTTGCCCGGATAACGGCGCTGGCCAGGGAAGAGGGCCTGCTGATCTATCCCCGACGCACTCTGGATGGAGTCGCCGGCGACCACTTCCTGGTCACCCCACCGCTGACCATCGACGCCGCCGATACCGCCGAACTGCTCGCCCGGCTCGAACGCGCCATGGTGCGATTCGACCATGAGTTGGGCACAGCGGTGCCGGCAAGCGCACTGACTCCCTGATCGCCAGATGGAAAAGGCACTGACATGACGCTACTCAAGTACAAATATCGCCCCATCGAGGAGGCCATCGCCGCCATCCCCCATGGCGCCTCGATCATGGTCGGCGGCTTCGGCTCACCGGGCACGCCCTTCGCCCTGATCGACGAACTGCTGGCCCAGGGCCAGTGCGATCTCACCCTGATCAAGAACGATGCCAACGAGCCCGGCATCGGGATCGGCAAGCTGATCGAGGCCGGCCGCGTCAGCCGCCTCATCACCTCTCACATCGGCCTCAATCGCGTGGCCATCGAGGCAATGAACCGGGGTGAACTCCAGGTTGAGATGCATCCCCAGGGGCTGCTGGCCGAGAAGATTCGCAGCGCCGGGGCCGGCCACCATGGCTTTATCACCGACATCGGCCAGGGCACCGAGATCGCTGCCGGACGCCGCGAGATAGAAATGGACGGCCGCACCTGGGGGATCGAGCCGGCGCTCTACGCCGACTACGCCCTGGTCCACGCCGAGCGTGCCGACCGTTACGGCAACCTGATCTACCGCGCCACGGCCAGCAACTTCAACCCGCTGATGGCCATGGCAGCCGATACCGTCATCGCCCAGGCCTACCGGGTCGACGAGCCGGGCAGCCTGGCACTCGAGGCGATCCATACACCTGCGCCTTCGTCAGCCAGGTAGTGGAAGTCGCCCCGGCCACCAGCGAACAGGGGAGACGCGCCCATGTCGGCTGACCAGCAACGCATTCTCGCCCGGGCCGCCCGGGAAGTGATTCCGGGCCAGATCGTCAACCTGGGCATCGGCCTGCCCACCCGGCTGTTCCACTACCTGCCGGAGGAAATGGAAGTGCTGGTGCACTCGGAGAACGGCGTGCTGGGCTGCCGCCCGCGCCAGGACGGCGAGGCACCGGACTGGGACATGATCGACTCCGGCGGCGCCTACATCGCCACTCGCCCCGGCGCCAGCGTTTTCGACAGCGCCATGTCCTTTGCCATGATCCGCCGCAGCCGGGTGGACCTCACCTTCATGGGCGCCTTCGAGGTGGATGAGGTGGGCAATCTGGCCAACTGGAAGATTCCCGCAAGTTCTCGCCCGGCATCGGCGGCGCCATGGAGCTGGCCCAGAAGGTCAAGCGCCTGGTGATCCTGTGCTCCCACAACGACAAGCACGGCAACCCCAAGATCCTCGAGCACTGTCGCCTGCCTCTCACCGCCGAGCGCTGCGTGTCGCGCATCATCACCGACAAGGCGGTGATGGACGTGACCCCCGCGGGGCTCACCGTGGTGGATATCGCCGAAGGATTGAGCATTGCCGAGCTGCGCGAGGCCACCGAAGCCACTCTGATTGTCGACGAGCCTCGACTGGGGAGATTCTGATGCTGAGTGATATCGAGAAGCGCATCGTCGAGCGCTGCGACGCACTGATGGACGACACCCTGGCGCTGACCCGCGACCTGGTGCGCGGCTACAGCGTACTGGGCGAGGAGCATGGCGCGCTCGAAACCATGGAGCGCTGGTTCGAGCGTCTCGAGCTGCCGGCCACCAGGGTACCGCTCGACGCCCCCGGCTTCGCCGAGCACCCCCACCGCGCCCCCACCGAATGGTCGTGCGACGGACGCTACAACCTGGTGTCCCGGCTCAACGCCGGCGCCAGAGGGCCACACCTGGTCTTCAATGGCCACCTGGACGTGGTACCCGCCGAACCCCTCGACATGTGGACCCGACCGCCCTGGGAGCCTTGGGAAAAGGACGGCTGGCTCTACGGCCGCGGCGCCGGCGACATGAAGGCCGGCATCGCCGCCATGGTCATGGCCGTGCAGGCGGTACGAGAGGCGGGCGTTTCCATCGACTTTCCCCTGACCCTGCAGACGGTGATCGAGGAGGAGTGCACCGGCAACGGCGCGCTGGCCTGCCTGCACCAGGGCTATAGCGGCGACTTCGTGCTGATTCCGGAACCCTTCGGCAGCCAGATCTATGCCGGCCAGGTGGGCGTGCTGTGGTTTCGCATGCGCATCGACGGCGTACCGGCCCACGTGCTCGACACCCGCGCCGGCAGCAACGCCATCGAGACCCTGATCGAGTACCTGCCCGCCTTCAAGGCGCTGGAGATAGAAATCAACGCGCTGCCGCGCCAGGCACCCTACGACTCGCTCGAGAGTCCCTTCAATCTCAGCATCGGCAAGATCGAGGGGGGCAACTGGGCCTCCAGCGTGCCGGCCCATGCCGTGCTCGAAGGTCGTGTCGGCTTCCCCCCCGGCATGACGCCCGATGAAGCCATGAACCGTGTTCGCCGGTGCATCGAGTCCCGCCACACCGAGCTCGGCGATGGCAGCCCCGTCCCCCGGGTAGAATTCCACGGTTTCCGCTCCGAGGGCTTCCTGGTCGACCTCGAAACGCCGGGCATCGAACTGCTCTCGCGCTGCCACCAGGACCTGCTCGGTGAGCCGCCGAAGGCCTACCTCGCCACCTGCACCACCGACCTGCGCGCCTTCCACGTCAGCGGCGAAATCAACGGCACCTGCTACGGCCCGGTGGCCCAACGCATCCACGGCGTCGACGAATGCGTTGAGATCGACTCGATCCGCCACGTGCTCACCACCTACGCCCTGTTCATTCACCGCTGGGCACAGTTGACCTATACCGGAGGAAACGAATCATGAAGGATGCCTATCTGGTCGACTATGGCCGTAGCGCCTTCACCCGCGCCCATCCACGCAAGCCGGAAGTGGACGGTTGGGCCGAGACCCGCGGCGACGCCCTTCTCGCCCGGGTGATCGACGCCCTGCTCGACCGCAGCGGCCTCAACCCGCAGGAAGTGGAAGATCTCAGCATCGGCTGTGCGCTACCGGTCAAGGAGCAGTGGAGCTTCGGCGGCCGCTACCCGCTGTGGCTGTCCCGCTCCCTGGGTCCACGAGGCCGCGAATGTGCCACCCGCCAGATCGACCAGCAGTGTGGCTCGGGACTGGCCGCCCTGCGCAGCGCCGCCCGTGAGATCCAGGCCGGCGGCGTGGAGGTGGCCATCGCCGGCGGCTTTGAAAACATGACCCGGGTACCCATGGGCCCCGCCCTGTTCAAGGAAGGCGTGCTGACCTCTCCCGAGGTACTGAGTGACGCGACTTGGCTCGAGCTCGGCGTGGCCCTGAACATGGGCCTCACCGCCGAGCGACTGGCGCAGGCGGCCGGCATCGAGCGCGACGACATGGACGAGTTTGCCCTGACGTCACACCACCGTGCCGCCCGGGCAGAGGCCGACAATCTGTTCGAGGGCGAGCGGCTGGCCCTGGCCAACCCCACCGGGGAGGTCATCGACCGGGATGCCAATGTCCGCCCCGATACCAACCTGGAAAGGCTCGCCGGACTCGATCCGGTCTTCCTCGAAGGCGGCCGGGTCACCGCCGGCAACAGCTCGCCGCTCACCAGCGGTGCCGCTGCGTCAGTCGTGATGTCGGCAGCCGCCCTCGAACGCCATGCTGCCACGCCGATGGCGCGCATCGTCGCCATCGCCGACGTGGGCGTCGCGCCGGAACGAATGGGCGCC
>NZ_AZQX01000243.1:0-20241 GCF_000568385.1 Halomonas sp. BC04 | reverse complement strand
TGTCGTCGCGAATGCCGGCAACACCGCGGGAGGCCTTCGGCCTCCAGTCGTGATCTGAAGATTCTCCTACAAGATGGCGTGGCACCATGGGTGGAGAAAATCGCTGTTGGAGCGCTGGTTCCCATCGCGACTGGCGCCGATAGGCGCCCGGCGGAGGCCGCGGCGTTATTGGTCATCGCCAGCACCGGCAACACCGCCGGGAGTCCTTCGGCCTCCAGTCGTGAGCTGAAGCTTCCTCCGACAGATCGTGGCACCGTCGGTGGAGAGGATCGATGTTGGATCGCTGGTTCCCATCGCGACTGGCGCCGCCAGGCGCCTCGGCGGAGGCTGCGGCGTTATCCGTTATCGCCAGCACCGGCAACACCGCCGGGAGTCCTTCGGCCTCCGGTCGTGATCTGAAGATTCCTCCTACAACGAGGTAATAGCCTGCCATGGCTGGAAAAAGCAGCTGTAGGAGCGCTCGGTTCGGCGCTCCGAGTCCCCATCGCGACTGGCGCCGTCAGGCGCCTTGGCGGAGGCAGTAAAGGATTCGGGTTCGCTTTTGCTCTTTGGCGTCTTCTTGTCGCGGCTTCCCTGTCCCTGGGGTCAATCCAGGTCGGTGCGTGCCATGAATACCGAGACCAATGCCTCGATGCCCGCCTGGTCGGTGGCGTCGAAGCGCCCGCGCCGAGGGCTGTCCAGATCGAGCACGCCCCACAGGCGGCCCCCGGTCACGATGGGCACGACCAGTTCGGAGCGGGAGGCAGCATCGCAGGCGATGTGGTCGGCAATGGCGTGTACATCCTCGATGCGCTGGGTCTGGTGCGTGCGGGCGGCAGCACCACATACCCCCTTGTCGAAGGGAATGGGGTTGCAGGCCGGTTTACCCTGGAAGGGACCGAGGGTCAGCACGCGATCCCGGCGCTGAAGATAGAAGCCGGCCCAGTTGAGTTCCGGTATCGCCTCCATGATGAAGGCGCAGGTCTGGGCGCTGTTGGCCAGCCAGTCGCGGCTGTCGAGAAGGGCTTCGAGCTGCTGGCCCAGCAGGGTGTAGTCAGGCGGGGACGATGCCATGGGGACTCCTGTGCTCGAGTTGAAGTATGGCCTGGACGGCACTACGTTTCGGAAAGGGATGTTCGTAGATCGATCAGGAGGATTGAGTATGCGAGTCGTTGCCGATGTCAATGTCACCCCCCTAGGAGCAGGAGCCTCTCTCTCTTCTCACATCGCGGCCTGCGAGGATGTGATCGAAGAGGCAGGCCTCAACTATCGCCTCCATGCCCATGGTACCAATCTCGAAGGGTCGTGGGAGGAAGTGATGCGTGTCGTTCAGCGCTGCCATGATGTCCTGCACGAGAGAGGAGCGCCTCGTGTCGACAGCACGCTGCGAATCGCCACTGCCACGGACAAGGATCAGACTCTGGAGGGGCGGATCGACAGGGTCGAAGGCAAGATCAAATGACTGGACCGCTGCTACGAAGCAAACGGGCCGACGCAATGCGTCGGCCCGTTGTCGTTACCTGAGCTGTTACACCAGCTTTTAGGAATCGCTGAACAAATCGCCGAGCGAGATGATGCGCAAGGCGCCCGGCGCACAGGAACCGGAGCATATGGGGTATATGTGAGGATTCCGCGCACCGCGCAACGCAGCGATTCGCTCGTGTAGGCATTTCTGCAGCGTTTCCTTTACTGCCAGCCGGGCACGGCACCACCATCAAACAGTTCCAGTGCCTTGGCGGCGACCTCGTCGCTCTGGTAGGCCGATACCAGCTGCTGGATCTCCTCACGCTCCTCGTCGCCGCTGCGCACGGCGATCAGGTTGACGTAGGGGGACTCGGGGCCCTCCTTGATCAGGGCGTCATCCAGGCTCAGGCCGGCAGGCTGGGCGAAGGTGTTGTTGATGAAGGCCAGATCCACATCGGGCAGGACCCGCGGCAGCTGGGCCGCTTCGATCTCTCGGAAACGGTAGTTGTGCGGGTTGTCGATCACGTTGACCGGGGTCGCCTCGAGGTTCTCCGGGTCGTCCAGCTCGATCAGGCCGGCGTTGTGCATGAGGATCATCGCGCGGCCACCGTTGGTGGGGTCGTTGGGCAGCGCGATGATGGCACGCTCCGGCAGCTCTGCGATGTCGGTGTGCTTCTCCGAATAGGCACCGATGGGATAGACGAAGGTGTAGCCGGCAACCGTCAGGTCGTAGCCGCGATCATCCACCATGCTCTGCAGGTAGGGCTCGTGCTGGAAGGCGTTGGCATCCAGGCTGCCGTCGGCCAGGGCGGCGTTGGGCGAGACGTAGTCGGTGAACTCGATGATCTCGACCTCGAGATCGTAACGCTCGCTGGCGATCTGGACGGCCACTTCCATCACCTCGGATTCGGGGCCGGACATGGTGCCGACCTTGATCGAGCGTGTCTCGGTGGCATCGTCTCCGCCGCAGCCGGCGATCAGGGTGGCGCCGACCAGTGTGGCGGCGCCGAGCAGGCGGGTCAGGGTGACTTGCATGTAACCTCTCCTTCCTTTTAGGGGACTTCTCTTACTTGCGATCCGATTTGCGCACCAGGTAGTCGCCCAGGCTCTGGAAGCCCTGGACCATGACCACCAGGATCGCCACGGTGATCAGCATGACGGTGGGGTTGAAGCGGTTGTAGCCGTAGCGGATGCCCAGGTCGCCCAGGCCGCCGCCGCCCACGGCACCGGCCATGGCCGAATAGCTCACCAGGGTCACGATGGTGATCGTCAGGCCGGTGATGATGCCGCCGCGGGCCTCGGGCAACAGCACCTTGGCGATGATCTGCCCCGGCGTGGCCCCATGGACTGGGCGGCCTCGACCAGCCCCGGCGGAATCTCGTTGAGGGCACCCTCGACCAGCCTGGCCACGAAGGGAATGGCGGCGATGGTCAGCGGCACGATGGCGGCATTGGTGCCGATGGAGGTGCCGACCACCATGCGGGTGAAGGGGATAATGGCCACCATCAGGATGATGAAGGGGATGGAGCGGCCGATATTGGTGACGATGCCAAGCGCCTGGTTCAGGGCAGGGCGGGCTAGTATCTGCCTCGGCCGCGTGACGTACAGCATCACGCCCAGCGGAACGCCGAACAGCGCCGCGAGCAAGCCGGAAACACCCACCATGTAGAGCGTATCCAGGGTGGCCTTGATGATGAGATCAATCATCGCGCTGGACATGGCCGAGCACCTCCACGTTCAGATCATGGGATTCGAGATAGTCGATGGCCTGGCGCGTCTTCTCGGCCGGGCCCAGGAGCTCGGCGATCATCAGCCCCAGGGTGCGCTCCTGGATCGATTCCACCTTGGCCTGGAGAATGCTGACGTCGACTTCGCAGTCCCGGGCGAGGCGCGAGATCAGCGGGGTGGAGACGGCATCGCCGGAGAACGTCAGGCGCACCACCGGATGGGTGTGCTCGCCGGGCTCGGCTTCCAGGCGCTCGACCAGCCCCTTGGGCGGTTCCAGCTGCAGGAAGTCATTGAGGAATTCACGGCCCAGCTGCGTGCCGGGGGCAGTGAAGAAGTCACCCACATCGGCTTCCTCCACCAGCTCGCCGTCGGATATCAGGCTGACCCGATGGCAGATCGACTTGACCACCTCCATCTCGTGGGTGATCAGCAGGATGGTCAGGCCCAGCGTCTGGTTGATGTCCCGCAGCAGCTCCAGGATAGAGCCGTGGTCTGGGGGTCGAGGGCGGAGGTCGCCTCGTCGCACAGCAATACCCGCGGCTCGCTGGCCAGGGCCCGGGCGATGGCGACACGTTGCTTCTGGCCGCCGGAGAGCTGGGCGGGGTACTGGCTGATCTTGTCCGTCAGTCCGGTGAGCTCGAGCAGCGGCATCACGCGCTCGCGGATGGCGGTGCGCTTCATGCCCATCAGCTCCAGGGGCAGGGCGATATTGTCGTACACGTTGCGCGTGGTCAGCAGGTTGAAGTGCTGGAAGATCATGCCGATACGATGGCGAGCCCGGTTCAGGGCCGAGGCGGAGAGGCGAGTCATCTCCTGCCCGTCCACCGTCACGCTGCCGCTGGTGGGGCGCTCCAGCAGGTTGACGCAGCGAATCAGGGTCGACTTGCCGGCCCCGGAAAGGCCGATCACGCCGTGGATGCTGCCCTGGGGCACATGGAGGTTCGCGTTCTTCAGGGCTTCGACGACCTTGACGTGGCCTCGAGCGCCATCCTTGTGGCCGCCCTTGATATGGTAGGTCTTGGAGACGTTGCGTAAAGTGATCATCTGGCTTCCACTGACAGGCCGTTTCATTGCGGGGCGAGCAGTGGGGTGCCCAAAAAAAGGCCACCCTGACGGGTGGCCATCAACGCTGGACACACCCTTTTAGCTGCACTTCATGTCGAAGAGCGCTCGAAAGCACTTTCGCCATGGGCGCCCGCAATCCGGGTACAAATCGGCGCCTTTAAATGTGACGGCCAATGCTACGACCAAAGACGTACGCTGTCAATCGGGGTGGTGATTCTTGCGCAGGGATGGGTCATGAGGCAGCAAGATTCGCTGTGAGGGGTTGGAATTGCCTGTCTTTTTCTGGCTTGAGTCCGGAGGGTGGGAAGACGCCGGATAGACGCGAGCCCCGCGACTTCCTACACTGCCAGCCCTGTCTCAACCCCTATCTCAACCTCCCGCCCGGGAGCTGCACGAGGAAACTCCATGTTCACAGGTATCGTTCAGGGCACGGCGGAAATCGTGGCGATCGAGGAGGCCGAGGCCTTCCGTACCCATGTCGTGGTTCTTTCCGATGAGCTGCGCCAGGGGCTGGAGCCCGGTGCCTCCGTCTCTCACAACGGTGTCTGCCTGACCGTGACGGCCATCGAGGGCGAGCAGGTCCGCTTCGATCTGATGCGCGAGACACTGAAAGTGACCAACCTGGGCGCTCTTCGGGTGGGGGATCGGGTCAATATCGAGCGGGCGGCGCGCTTCGGTGACGAAATCGGCGGGCATGCCATGTCCGGTCACGTCATGGCCATGGCCGAACTGGTTGAACTGGACGAGGCCCCCAACAACCGCCGGCTCTGGTTCGAGGTTCCCCACGGCCTGGGCCGCTTCCTCTTTGCCAAGGGTTATATCGGTGTCGACGGCATCAGCTTGACCATCGGTGATGTTCGAGCCGCCAACGTCGACCATGGCCCACGATTCTGCGTCGACCTGATACCCGAGACGCTGGCACGCACCATTCTGGTGGATCGTGTGCCCGGTGAACGGGTCAATATCGAGATCGATCCTCAGACGCAGGCGATCGTTGAAACCGTGGAGCGCGTGCTGGCCGCCCGTGGGGCTTGATGGCAGCGTTCGATTGACCGTTTCGTCAAGTTTCCGTTGGTGGGGGCGCTGGTAGATGGCCTGGCGTTTGCTTAAAAAGGGAAGAGCGAAACGAAAAGAGTGAGAAAAGCGGTCCGTGGCGGCAAGGATCGCCTCGCATCACAGGCCACCTTTGGGTACCATGTGCCGCTTTTCTCGCCCTCCCTGGACGATAACCAGAACAAGTGCGCAGGAATGCCTCCAATGCTGAATAAACTGATCGACAATCACTTCAAGCTGACCGAGCACAATACCAGCGTGAAGACCGAGGTCATTGCCGGGATCACCACCTTCCTGACCATGGCCTACATTATCTTCGTCAACCCCAGCATTCTCTCCGAAGCGGGCATGGACTACGGCGCCGTCTTCGTGGCGACCTGCCTGGCGGCAGCCGTCGGCTGTCTTATCATGGGGCTGTGGGCCAACTATCCCATCGCCCAGGCGCCGGGCATGGGACTCAACGCCTTCTTCACCTACGGCGTGGTGCTGGGCATGGGCTATACCTGGGAGGCGGCGCTGGGTGCCGTGTTCTTCTCGGGCT
The DNA here is from genome assembly GCF_000568385.1 of Halomonas sp. BC04. Classification (NCBI taxonomy): domain Bacteria; kingdom Pseudomonadati; phylum Pseudomonadota; class Gammaproteobacteria; order Oceanospirillales; family Halomonadaceae; genus Halomonas; species Halomonas sp. BC04. The sequence goes on along the minus strand of NZ_AZQX01000243.1, from coordinate 14,411 downwards.
TCTGCTTCTTCCTGCTGAGCATCTTCAAGATCCGTGAATGGATCATCAACTCCATTCCGCTCTCGCTGCGTCTGGGCATCGCCGCCGGCATTGGCCTGTTCCTGGCGATGATCGCGCTGAAGAATGCTGGCATCGTGGTCTCCAACCCGGCGACTTACGTGGCGCTGGGCGATCTCTCCGAGCCGCCGGCCATCTATGCGCTGCTGGGCTTCTTCGTCATCACCGCCATGGCCTACCTGAAGATCACCGGCGCGCGTGATGATCGGCATCCTGGGGATCACCGTGCTGGCCATCGTGCTGGGCCATAACGAGTACGGCGGGATGATGTCCATGCCCCCCTCCATTGCGCCGACCTTCATGGCCATGGACCTGATGGGCGCGCTGGATATCGCCATGCTCAGCGTGATCTTCGCCTTCCTGTTCGTCGACCTGTTCGATACCTCCGGCACACTGGTGGGCGTGGCGCATCGCGGTGGCCTGCTGGACAAGGACGGCAAGCTGCCGCGCCTGAATCGCGCCATGATGGCCGACAGTGGGGCCTCCATGGCCGGTGCCGCGCTGGGCACCTCGACCACCACCAGCTACATTGAATCCACGGCAGGCATCGCTTCCGGCGGGCGCACCGGGCTCACCGCCGTGGTCGTGGCGGTGCTGTTCCTGATCAGCCTGTTCTTCGCGCCGCTGGCGGGTTCGATTCCGGCCTATGCCACCGCCGGAGCGCTGCTCTACGTGGCCGTCCTGATGGCCGGCAGCCTGGCCCACGCCAACTGGGAGGATCCCACCGATGCCGCACCGGTGCTGATCGCCGCCCTGGCCATGCCGCTGACATTCTCGATCGCCGAAGGGATCGCGCTGGGCTTCATCAGCTATGCCGCGATCAAGGCACTGTCAGGACGTTTCCGGGACCTCAATCCGGCCGTGGTCATCCTGGCGATCCTGTTCGTGCTGAAATTCCTGTTCCTTGACTGATCATCCTCCTCACCGAGAGCTGCAATGAGTATCTACGGCGACTACATCAAGTCCGTGATCCGAACCGTCCCCGACTGGCCTCAGCCGGGGATCAACTTCCGCGACATCACCCCGCTGCTGCAGAACAGCTCGGCCTTTCGCAAGCTGATCGACAGCTTCGTGCATCGCTACCAGGACATGGAACTCGATGCCATTGCCGCCATCGACGCCCGTGGCTTCATCATCGGCGCGCCGGTGGCCTACGAGCTCGGCTGCAGCTTCGTACCGGTGCGCAAGAAGGGCAAGCTGCCGTTCAGGACCATCAGCGAGACTTATACGCTGGAATACGGCAAGAGCGAGGTGGAGCTGCACTCCGATGCGTTCCGACAGGGGGACCGGATACTGCTCATGGACGATCTGATCGCCACCGGCGGCACCATGCTGGCCGCCGCCAAGCTGATCACCCGTTCCGGCGGTCAGGTGGTCGAGACCGCCACCATCATCGACCTGCCCCAGATCGGTGGGTCAAGCAGGATCCGCGAAGCCGGCTTCGGCGTCTTCTCGGTCTGCTCCTTCAATGAAGACGAGTGAGGAAGCCATGAGCAACCGGTATCACCAGCACTTCACCGTCTCATGGGACCAGCTTCATCGCGACGTCCGTGAGCTCTGCCATCGGCTGGTGGAGCGTGACTTCAAGGGTATCGTCGCCATCACCCGGGGTGGACTCATCCCGGCGGCGCTGATCGCCCGCGAGCTCAACGTCAGGCTGATCGACACCGTCTGCATCAGCAGCTACGACCGCATGAGCCAGGGCGGGCTCGAGGTGCTGAAGGGCGTCGACCATGACGGCGAAGGTTGGCTACTGGTCGACGACCTGGTCGATACCGGCAAGACGGCACGCAAGGTGCGCGAGATGATGCCCAAGGCGCACTTCGTGACCGTATACGCCAAGCCGGAGGGGCGCCCGCTGGTGGATCAGTATCTCACCGAGGTGGCCCAGGACTGCTGGATCCAGTTCCCCTGGGACATGGGCATCGCCTATGTGGAACCCCTCGTCGATCAGGTCAAGCGCTGAGTCATGAACTGCCCGTTGCCCGACAGCTGGTGCCGGTGGCTCGGTGACGAGTTCCAGGCGTCCTACATGCAGTCGCTGCGCGATTTCCTGGCCGCCGAGAAGGCGGCCAGGAAGGTTATCTACCCGCACTCGTCCAACTGGTTCCGCGCCTTCGAGCTGACTCCGCTGGATCGGGTCAAGGTGGTGATCCTGGGTCAGGATCCCTACCACGGCCCCGATCAGGCCCACGGCCTCTGCTTCTCGGTTCGCCCCGGCGTGCCCGTGCCGCCTTCGTTGAAGAATATCTACAAGGAACTGGCTGACGATGTGGGTTTCCGGCCGGTGGCTCACGGCACCCTCGAGCCCTGGGCCCGGCAGGGGGTGCTCCTGCTCAATACCTCGCTGACGGTGGAGCAGGGCAGTGCCGGCTCCCACCGTGGCAAGGGTTGGGAAACCTTTACCGACAGCGCCATCGCCACGGTCAGCGCCCATGCCGAGCCGAGCGTCTTCCTGCTGTGGGGGAGTCACGCCCGCCAGAAAAAGGCGCTGGTCGATACCGGGCGTCACCTGGTGCTGGAGTCGCCACATCCTTCACCGCTTTCCGCCCACCGGGGATTCTTCGGCAATCACCATTTTTCCCGGGCCAATGCCTTCCTCGTGGAGAATGGACGCGAGCCGATAAACTGGCAGCTGCCGGAATCGCCCGAATCCGCGCCTTAACCTCAACGGCGGATGAAGGTAGAATGCCTCCGCCCGCCCACCCGTCGCCTGAGAGGTCTGCCCATGAGTGTTCATGCCATCAACCATCCACTGGTCCAGCACAAGCTGGGATTGATGCGCGAAGCGGGCATCAGCACCAAGAGCTTTCGCGAGCTTGCCGGTGAACTGGCCAAGCTGCTCACCTACGAGGCGACCCAGGATCTTGAACTCGAGACCCAGGAGATCGACGGCTGGAGCGGCAAGCCCATCCCGGTGAAGCTGCTCAAGGGCAAGAAGGTCACCATCGTGCCCATCCTGCGTGCCGGGCTCGGCATGCTCGATGGCGTGACCGATCTGATTCCCAGCGCACGCGTCAGCGTGGTCGGGCTCTACCGCGACGAGGAGACCCTCGAGCCGGTTCCCTACTTCGCCAAGTTTGCCGGAGATCTCGACGAGCGCATGGCGCTGGTCATCGACCCGATGCTGGCCACCGGCGGCACCATGGTAGCGACCCTCGACATGCTGCGGGATCGCGGCTGCAAGCACATGAAGGTCATCGTGCTGGTGGCGGCGCCCGAGGGCATCAAGCGTGTGCAGGATGCTTACCCGGAGGTCGAGATCTACACCGCGGGAATCGACGATCATCTCGACGAGAACGGCTATATCGTTCCCGGGCTGGGTGATGCTGGAGACAAGATCTTCGGCACCCGCTAGTTTTTCCTGATTACGCATAAGACTCAGCAGGCGCCTGGTGGAGGACGCTATCGCTAGTGATGGCCGCGAACATTGGCAACACCGCCGGGAGTCCTGCGGCCTCCAGTCGTGAGCTAAAGCTTCTCCTACAGCGCGGCAGCCCCGTTGGTAGAGAAGACAGCTGTAGGAGCGCTGGTCCCCATCGCGACTGGCGCCGCCAGGCGCCTCGGCGGAGGCCGCCACGCTGGTGATGGCCGCGAACATTGGCAACCCCCGCCGGGAGGCCTGCGGCCTCCAGTCGTGAGCTGAAGCTTCCTCCAACAAGGGTGTGGCACCGTTGGTGGAGAAAGCAGCTGTAGGAGCGCTCGGTTCGGCGCTCCGAGTTCCCATCGCGACTGGCGCCGTCAGGCGCCTGGCGGGGCTGATCATGATGAGGAAAGCAGTTGGCCTGCGCCCGCCGCCCCTGAGATCGCGATCCAGGGGCGTTTTTCTGGCCAGGACGCCTTCGACAAACCGCAACGAAACAAGAAGGAAACATTCCCATGAACGAACAAGCGGCGGCGGCTCAGACGCCGGTCGATTCCCTGCCCAAGACCCTGCTGACCGGGGCTCAGATGCTCTTCGTCGCCTTCGGCGCGCTGGTGCTGGTGCCGCTGCTCACCGGCCTCGACCCCAGCGTGGCACTGTTCACCGCCGGTGTCGGTACGCTGATCTTCCACGGCGTCACCCGTGTCACGGTGCCGGTCTTCCTGGCTTCGTCATTTGCCTTCATCGCGCCGATCCAGGGGTCGGTGGCCAGCTTCGGTGTCTCGGCGACCCTGGGGGGCCTGATGGCGGCCGGTGTCGTCTATGTGTTGATCTCCCAGGCGGTGCGGCTGAAGGGTACCGGCTGGCTGCATCGACTGCTGCCGCCGGTCGTGGTGGGGCCGGTGATCATGGTGATCGGCCTGGCCCTGGCGCCGGTGGCGGTGAGCATGGCCACCGGCGAGACCAGTGACCACATCGGCTACGGCCCGGCGATCTTCCTCTCCATGGCCAGCCTGCTGGTGACCCTGGTGCTGGCGGTTTTCGGTCGCGGCCTGCTGCGATTGATCCCCATCATGGGGGGTATCGTCAGCGGCTACGCGCTGGCGCTGCTGATGGGGGTGGTGGATTTCTCGCCGGTGTACGATGCCGCCTGGCTGGCGATTCCCGGCTTTACGGCACCCAGCTTCCACTGGGCGGCGATCCTGTTCATGATCCCCGTGGCCATCGCGCCGGCGGTGGAGCATATCGGTGACATGGTGGCCATCGGTTCGGTCACGAAGAAGAACTACCTGGAGAAGCCGGGCCTGCACCGCACCCTGCTGGGTGATGGCCTGGCCACTTCCACGGCGGCGCTCTTCGGAGGGCCGCCCAACACCACCTATTCCGAGGTGACAGGGGCGGTGACCCTGACCCGGGCTTTCGATCCCAGGATCATGGTGGTCGCCGCCTTCATCGCCATTCTGCTGGCTTTCGTCGCCAAGCTGGGGGCCTTGCTGCAGACCATCCCGGGACCGGTCATGGGCGGCATCATGACCCTGCTGTTCGGCTCCATTGCCGTGGTGGGCATGAACACCCTGGTGCGCGCCGGCCACTCGCTGACCGCCCCGCGCAACCTGGTGGTGGTATCGCTGATCCTGGTCTTCGGCATCGGTGGCATGCAGTTCGGCGGCGGCCAGTTCACCCTCCAGGGCGTCAGTCTCGCCGCCCTGGTCGGCATCGTGCTGAACTGGGTGTTGCCCGGCGCCGAAGAGGAGGAGTGAGGCCGGCGCCAATCAGGCGTGGTGAACCTCCCTGCCGCCTTCGGCAAAGGTCGGCGGGGAGTTGGCGCTGACGATGATACACTCCTCGTCGCCGATGTTGCGGAAGCGATGGGGCAGCCGCGAGTCGAAGTAGTAGGCGTCCCCGGCGCCGAGTACCCGAGCCTCTCCCGCCACGGTGATCTCGATCTCACCCGAGATTACCACGCCACCTTCCTCGCCTTCGTGCTCCAGCATTTCCGAGCCGGTATCGGCGCCCGGAGGATAGCGCTCGTGGATGATCGAGATGCTGCGTTCCGGGCGACGTGCCGCCACCAGCCGCCAGGAAAGATTGCCGTCGCCGATCTCGGTGAGTTCGTCCGCGGAGTAGAAGGCGCGGGGCGGCGCGGGCTCGTCGCCGGCGAAGAAGGCGCTGATCGAGACTGGCAGGGCGTCGAGAATCTTCTTGAGCGAGCTCACCGAGGGGCTGACGCTGTTCTGCTCGATCAGCGAGATGGTGCTGTTGGTGACGCCGGCCCGTTTGGCCAGCTCACGCTGCGAGAGCTGACGTGCCTTGCGCAGTTCGCGTAGCCGAGTACCTACATTCAATGCTTCCATCATCCGCTTCCGTCGGGTCCGTTCGATTTGTTTGACATATCATACCCGTTGGCGATCCCTTGCATAACCATCGGGCGTGACTCGTATCATGGTAAGCCCCGTCCGCGGCGGCTCGCCGTGGCACCGTGGAGCCGGCTAGTGCATCATGGGAATCATTCCGAAATGTGCAGCAGGAGCGAAGATGAACCCGAGGCACGACGTGACAGGACTGATCCTGGCCGGTGGTCAGGGGCGGCGCATGGGTGGTCGGGACAAGGGGCTGGAGCCTTTCGCCGGTAGGCCGCTGGTAACCCATGTGCGCGAGCGTCTCGAGGGCAGGGTGGCCAACGTATGGATCAATGCCAATCGGCATCACGAAATCTACCGCAGCCTGGCCGATCGGGTGGTTGCCGACATCGAGGGTGACTACCAGGGCCACTGATGGGGATATACACCGGCCTGCGTACCGCCGAGACCCCCTGGCTGCTGGTGGTACCCTGTGATACCCCGGCGCTCCCCATGGATCTCGTCGAGCGCATGGTGGCGGGTATCGGTGAAGGAGATATCGCCGTGGCCCATGACGGTGAGCGCCTGCATCCGGTGGTGGCACTGCTGCGGGTTTCCCTGGCCGATGACCTCGAGGCGGCCCTGACCGGTGGCGAGCGCAAGATCGATCGCTGGTACGCTCGCCATGACTGGTATCGTGTCGACTTCAGCGACTGTCCGGCAAGCTTCGCCAATCTGAATACCGAGGAAGACAAGCAGCGTCTCCAGGCGCGCCTTGACCAGGAGGCCCAGACCGGATGAGTGCCGTGATCCACGCCCCTCTGCCGCTCGATGTCGGATTGCCACTGCTGGGCATTGCGGCCTGGAGCGGAACAGGCAAGACCACGCTGCTGGAGCGGCTGCTGCCGGCCTTGACCGCGCGTGGCCTGCGTGTCGCCGTGATCAAGCATGCGCATCACGCCTTCGAGGTCGACCAGCCGGGAAAGGACAGCCACCGGCTGCGAATGGCGGGGGCATCGCCCATGCTGGTGGCCTCCCGGACGCGCCTGGCACTGATGATGGAAACGCCGCACCAGGAGGAGGCCGACCTGGCGACACTGATCGAGATGATACGTCCCCAGCGTCCCGACCTGGTGCTGGTGGAGGGCTTCAAGGCCTGGCCGCTGCCCAAGCTGGAGCTGTACCGTGAGGAGGTCGGCAAGCCCCTGCGGGTCGCCGAGGACCCCTGGGTGAAGGCGGTGGCCAGTGCCACACCGCTGACGTTACCGACGGGGGTCGAATCGCTGCCCCTCGATGACCTGGCGTCACTCGTCGACTGGGTGGCCGCCTGGCCGGCTCGCTGGCCCACGGAGCGCTCGCCGCGGGAGGTGCTCGCACCATGAGCCTCTCCTGTTTCGACTTCGGCGAGCGCATGCTGACGGTGGACGAGGCGAGATCTGCCGTTCTCGAATTGGTGCCGCGCCCTCTGGGCGACGAGTGGCGGCCCCTGACGCTTCTTCACGGCCGGGTCCTCGCCCAGTCCCTCGTCTCGCCCATCGACGTGCCCCAGAACACCAACAGTGCCATGGATGGCATTGCCCTGGCCTGGCCCGAAGCCGTTGCCCGGCGCCCCGATGGCTGGATGCTGGCGGGTGAGGTGCTGGCCGGTCATCGGCATGAGTCACCGCTGGCAATCGGCGAGTGCGTGCGGATCACCACGGGTGCGCCACTGCCGCCGGGGGCCGATACGGTCATCATGCGCGAGCAGATCGACCTCCATGAGAACCGGGTTCGAGTGATCCATCCCGAGTCGGTGCGCAGGGGGCAGAACGTACGCCTGGCCGGCGAGGACATTGTCCGAGGCGCCGTCGCCCTTGCCGCCGGCACCCGGCTGGGTGCTGCCGAGCTGGGCTTGCTGGCGTCGCTGGGCATGGCGCAGGCCCTTGTCCGTCGGCGGCCCCGGGTGGCCGTCTTCTCCACGGGAGACGAGGTCACCCGCCGGGCGAACCGCTGCCTTCAGCCGGAATATTCGACGCCAACCGTTTTGCTCTGGCAGGCTGATCGCCGAGCACGGAGGGGAGGTTTGTGATCTCGGCATCCTGCCCGATGATCGCGAGGTCATGATCGCCGCCCTGGCCGACGCCGCGCAGGATGCCGATCTGGTCATCACCAGCGGCGGCGTTTCGGTGGGCGAGGCCGACCAGGTTCGCGCGGCGCTGGCGGCGGTGGGGGAGCTGGGGTTCTGGAAGATTGCCATTCGTCCCGGCCGGCCTCTGGCTTGCGGGCGGCTCGGTGCCCAGGGTACGCCGTTCCTTGGCCTGCCCGGGAATCCGGTGGCGGCTATGGTCACCTTCCTGCAATTCGTGGCGCCGATGCTCAGGCAGCTTCAGGGCTGCCCCAACACCGGACCCCTGTCGGCTCACGGCCCTGGCGGAGTGCGACCTGCCAAGCCGGAGGGGGCGCGTCGATTTCCTGCGGGGCGTCTTTCACTGCGATCCCCGCGGGCAGCTCCACGTCCGCAGCACTGGCCACCAGGGGTCTGGCATTCTCTCTTCCATGGTGGCCGCCAACTGTTTGATCGAGATTACCGCCGACTGCGAGACCATTGCGCAGGGTGAGGCCGTCACCATACAACCGTTTGCTGATATCTGCCGAGGCAACCCTTCATGACACTGACCCATCTTAATCAACGTGGCGAAGCCCATATGGTGGACGTCGCCGACAAGCCGGAAAGCCGCCGTGAGGCGAGCGCTTCCGGCTATATCCAGATGAAGCCGGAAACGCTGGCGTTGCTCAGTGAAGGTGGCCTGCCCAAGGGTGACGTGCTGGCGACGGCCAGAATCGCCGGCATCCAGGCAGCCAAGCGGACCCATGAGTTGATCCCTCTGTGTCATGCATTGGCACTGTCCAAGGTCAGCATCGCATTTCGCCTTGACGAGGCCGCGTCTCGGGTCGAGGTGAATGCCACTTGCCGGCTCAACGGCCGCACCGGTGTCGAAATGGAGGCCTTGACCGCCGTTTCAGTGGCCTGCCTGACGCTTTATGACATGTGCAAGGCGGTGGACAAGGACATGGAGATCGGCGGTATCCACCTCGACACCAAGACCGGGGGCAAGTCCGGGGACTATTACCGTGACATGACCGCCGCACCGGCACCGATCGTCACCGGTGAGGGGGTGGTGGGTCAGGTCTCCGTGGGGACGCGCTGCGATATCGAGAACCCGTGTCTGCGGGTCAAGTTCCTCGCCGAGCTGCGTGAACGACTTGGTGTGAGCGAGCTCTCCCTGCCGCTGGATAGCCTCGAAAGTGCCGATGTGGGCGGCTTGAAGGCGGCACTGGTCCAGCGGGACAAGCGCTTCGCACGCCTCTCCGAGGGACGCGTCCTCTGTGCCGTCAACCAGGTAATGGCGCTGGACAGTACGCCCATCACCAATGAAGATGAAATCGCCTTCTTTCCACCGGTCACGGGGGGCTGATATGGTGCAGGAAGCCAAGGTGCAGGTTCGGCATGAGCCCTTCGATGCGGGAGTTGAGCAGCAGCGATTGCTGGCAGATCGTTCCGATATCGGTGCCGTGGTCAGCTTTACCGGCCTGGTGCGCGACTTCAATGAGCGCCCCGACGTCACGGCACTGACCCTCGAACACTATCCGGGCATGACCGAGTCGGCGCTGAGCGACATCGTCACCGAGGCCGAGATGCGCTGGCCGCTTCAGGGTGTCCGCCTCATTCATCGTGTTGGACGCATGACGCCGGGAGATCCTATCGTACTGGTAGTCGTGGCCAGCGCACATCGCCGCGAGGCCTTCGAGGCCTGTGATTTCATCATGGACTATCTCAAGACCCGTGCACCGTTCTGGAAAAAGGAGCACAGTGTCTCGGGCGACTACTGGGTCGCAGAACGCGAATCCGATCATCAGGATGCCAGCCGCTGGGAGGGCGATAATGACAACAGCCTCTGAGCTGATCGACGACTTTGGCAGACGTGTCCGTTATGTGCGCATCTCCGTGACGGATCGCTGCGACTTTCGCTGCGTCTATTGCATGAGCGAGGAGATGACCTTCCTGCCACGGGCCCAGGTTCTCACGCTGGAGGAGCTGGGGACTGTGGCGCGGGCCTTCGTGGAAATGGGGGTGGAAAAGGTACGCCTCACGGGGGGCGAACCCCTGGTCAGACGAGATATCGACCGCCTCGTCGAGGACATTGGTAGCCTGCCCGGGCTCAGGGATTTCGCCATGACCACCAATGGGGCCGGCCTGGTAAAACATGCCCAGCGCCTGCGGGATGCGGGGCTCAAGCGGCTCAATATCAGTCTCGATACCCTCGATGTCGAGCGTTTTCGTCAATTGACCCGAACCGGTGATCTGGGCCGTGTGCTGGACGGCATCCGCGCGGCAAAGGCGGCAGGCTTCGAGCGCATCAAGCTCAATGCCGTGGTACTCAAGGGACGCAATGACGACGAAGTGGTTGATCTGGTCGACTTCGCTCGCGCCGAAGGGCTCGATATCAGCTTCATCGAGGAGATGCCGCTGGGCGATGTCTCGGACCACTCCCGTGCCGAAACCTTCTGTTCCAGCGACGAAGTCCAAGACCTGATCGAGGCGCGTCACCCGCTGATTCCGACTACGGAGTCCACGCTGGGCCCGTCGCGTTACTTTCGCATGGCAGACAGTGACTCGAGAGTGGGATTCATCTCACCGCACAGCCACAACTTCTGTGCGACCTGTAATAGGGTCAGGGTGACCGTCGAAGGCCGGCTGTTGCTCTGCCTGGGTAATGAACATTCCGTCGATCTGCGTGCCGTACTTCGCCGTCATCCCGGCGATATCGACGCCTTGAAGAAAGCCATCGTCGAAGCCCTGCCCCTCAAGCCCGAGCGCCACCATTTTACGACCGACGGCGATGTTCAGGTTGTGCGCTTCATGAACATGACGGGCGGATAACTCCCCCCTTATCCTTTTTTTTCGCAGCTAATTTCAAGTAAAAAGTCGCAACTCCGCTTGTTCATTTCTTGCCAATTGGTCATCACCACATATACTTTTGACGAGTAAGCCATTCAGCTTGCTCGTTGAATTATGTATGGAGGAGGCCAATGTCCAGCGAAACCCTGGAGCGCATCGCCCGTAACAAGAACGTGGCTCGTGCTGCCGCTCGCCAGTTGAGCATGGAGCAGTTGAATAAGCTCTCCGATGTCATTGGTGAGGTAATCGAGCAGAAAAAAGAAGAAGACAAGCTTCGCGAAAAGGAGGAGGCGGACAAGGAGCGGAAGCTGGCCGAGATCCGCGAGGCCATGAGCGATGCCGGCCTTTCTGTGGAAGATCTCGTGGGTGAGCCGCCGCGTCGTAAACGTGGGCGTCCACCGAAGAAGAACGCAGGGGCTCATGATCGCTCAGTAGCCGCTTTACCTGGCGATTTGGCACGTGAGGTGCGGGGGGGCTTGAGCTATCTCCCTCGTGCCCTTTTCCGCCTGGCTTGACGCACGGTCAGTCTTTTTCACCAAATGCCGGGGCTTCCACCGCCAGTAACTGGAGATGTATATCCGGCAACTGGCGCAGGTGATCCGCCAGCCAGGATGTCAGCATGGGCTGCAGTGCCAGGCGCAGATCCGCCAGGCTTTCGGCGTGTAACTCCTCCAGTCGTTCGTCCAGCCAGTCGGCGAGGGCATCCTCATCAAGCGCGCTGACTCGGTGTGCATCCAGCATCAATCGTCCGATTCGTGTCCAGCCCGGGCCGGTCGATGCGATCGGCAGTGCGAGATGCAGAATGCCGTGACGAGAGGAACCACGTTCGGCGGCCAACCCCGGCAGTGGCGTGACGGCATTCTGGCTGACGATGCAAGGGCGCTGGGGGTGGCGAGCCTCCAGGGTAAGTCCATCGGCATCCAGGCGAATCAGGTCGCCATTGACAGGGGCAAGCGGCGCTTCGATACCGAGGGTTTCGGCGAGCGCTCGATGGGCGCGCTGATGCTGGGGTTCCCCATGTACCGGCAGAAGGTGTTTCGGTTTGATCCAGCCATAGAAGATACGCAGCTCCTCCTGGGCCGGATGGCCGGAGGCATGCAGTTCCGGATGATTGAATTCATCCCAGATGGCGACACCGAGACGCCTGAGTCCATGTTTGAGGCGTTCGATCTGCGGCTCATTGCCGGGAATCGCCTTGGCCGAGAAGATCACGGTATCGCCCGGGTTCAATTCGAGGCTGCTGTGCCTGTCGTTGGCCAGGCGGCTCAGCGCCGCGCGAGGTTCGCCCTGGCTGCCGGTGGCGATGACCAGCACCTCTTCCGGGGGCAGATAGCCGAGGTCTCTGACCGGGACCAGCGGTGGCATGTCGTCCAGATAGCCAAGACCGCGAGCCACTCCCACCATGCGCTCCATGGCCCGCCCCATCAGGCTAACCCGGCGGCCACAGCGTTCAGCGGCCAGCGCAATGGCCAGCACCCTGGCCAGGTTGCTGGCGAAGCAGGAGACCACCACCCGCCCGGTGCACTGGTTTAGCCGATGCTCAAGGGCACGCGCCACTTCTCCCTCGCTGCGCGAGTGGCCGGGGAGGGGGGCGTTGGTGGAATCCCCCACGACCAGATCCACCGGCGCCAGGGCCTGGAAAAGGGAGCCCTTCACGGGGTGGCCGATCAAGGGTTCGGGGTCGAGCTTCCAGTCGCCGGTATGGAGCACTCGATAGCCACCCGCGGCGATCAACAGTGCACAGCTCTCCGGTATGGAGTGGGTCAGTGGCAGGTAGCGCAGGGTGAAGGGCCCCGTTTCCAGCGCCTCCCCCGGGTCGATCACCTGGATGGCATCGGTGGTCAGGCCGCGCTCGGTGAACTTGGCCCGGAGCAGTCCGGCCGCCAACGGAGTGGCATGCACCGGACATTGCCACCTTGGCCATAGCCAGGCGGCGGCACCGATATGATCTTCATGGCCATGGGTGATGATCAGGGCGGAGGGCGTAATCCCCAGGCGTCGGCGGTATCCAGGCTGGGAACCTGAAGCGGGCTATCGGGAAGGTCCTGGCGGATCATCATGCCGCAATCGACGGCGATCCATTCGTCGGCATGACCGTAGAGCCCCAGGTTCATGCCTATCTCACCACAACCGCCCAGTGGCAGGAAATGAAGCGGTTTTCTACGGCGCGGGCGAATGGTGGCGCTGGATGCAATCATCGGCACTTCATGTTCTGGCAATGGAATCTTCACTATACGGGATCGTCGCGGCCTATCACAATGCAGGCTCCAGGGCCCCCGTATCCCTTTTCGACGTGTCTCGTGCCCGCGAGTTCGCTACAATGCGCGCTCTCCGATCCACGCTCAGCAAGTCGATGGTTGCCCATGTCACACTACTACCGTCTGGTCGTCTCCTGTCCCGATCGCCGCGGCATCGTGGCCCGTGTCTCCGGCTTCATTTCCGGCCATGGCGGCTCCATCACCGAGGCGAGCCAGCACTCCGACCTGGCGTCGGGCCGCTTCTTCATGCGCTATGAAATCCTTTCCGATTCCATCGCCATGACGGGGGACGAGCTGCGAAACGCTTTTGAACCGGTGGCGCGGGAATTCGAGATGGACTGGGCGCTGCGCGATACGCGCCGGCGGCAGCGTGTAGTGGTCATGGTGTCACGTGAATCCCACTGCCTGGTGGACCTGCTCTACCGCTGGACCGCCGGGGAGATGGAAGGCGACATTGTCGGCGTGATCTCCAACCATCCCGACTTGCGGGGAATGGTGGAGTGGCATGGGCTGCCTTATTTTCACGTGCCCGTTGATGCTGTCGACAAGGCCGCAGCATTTGCCGAGATGGAGGCTCAGGTGGAGGCGCTGGAGGCCGACACGGTGGTGCTGGCGCGCTACATGCAGATTCTGCCGCCCAGCCTTTGCCAGCGTTACGCCGGTCGGGTGATCAATATCCATCACAGCTTCCTGCCGTCGTTTGCCGGCGCGCGCCCGTATCATCAGGCCCACGACAGGGGGGTCAAGCTGATTGGGGCCACCTGCCACTATGTGACCGAGGAGCTGGATGCGGGCCCCATCATCGAGCAGGACATCCATCGGGTCAGTCACTGTCATACCCCGGGGGATCTGGTTCGGTTCGGCCGCGATGTCGAGAAGGCCGTGCTGGCGCGGGGGCTGCGCTGGCATCTGGAGGATCGCGTGCTCATCCACGGCAACAAGACGGTCGTCTTTGCCTGAGCCTGCAAGCAGGAGGCGAACATGTCGTTTTCCGAGCCATGCTGGCGCCCTGGCTGTTGATCGCCTGCGGTGTGCTGGCGCTGGGCGTCATGGGCCTGGCCCTGGCCCAGCGGCCCTGGGCGACGCTGCTTGCGGACAGGGCGTTGCAGCACCGCTGGCTGGCGGCAACCGTCGCCGTGGTGTTGCTTTGGCAACTGCGCGCCCAGGCCGTGGACTGGCTGACGCTGCACCTGATCTTCACGGCGCTGCTCACGCTGATCTTCAAGGCGCCCCTGGCGATGATCACCAACCTGCTTGCCAACCTGGCCCTGGTCCTCCTCGGCAAGACTGCCTGGCCGCTATTGGGGATCAACGTGCTGATTACCGGTGTGATACCCGTTGTCATCACCGTGATAGTCTGGCGCCTGGTGGATCGGCGCCTGCCGGACAACCTGATGGTCTTTCTCTTTGTCTGCGGCTTCTTCGGCGCAGCGCTTGCCACACTCGGCACCGGC
>NZ_AZQX01000242.1:0-23526 GCF_000568385.1 Halomonas sp. BC04 | reverse complement strand
GCGGCAACCGCCGGATGATCGGCGTCTGGGCCCTGGTCCAGGCCAGCCTGCCGCTGGTGGGCTTCATCATCGCCGTGGGCCTGCCGCGGCTCCTCTGGGCCAATCGCCGAGGAATGCGAGGTTCACCATGATCGACCGTCATCACCTGGTGCTGAAGGATGTCCGTATCGCCCTGGACGGAGTGACCCTGCTCGAGCTCGACGCCGAGGTGGGTCCGGGCGAGGTGCTCACCGTGATGGGCCCGTCGGGCTCCGGCAAGTCGACCCTGCTGGCCTACCTGGCAGGATTCCTCGCACCGGCATTTGCGGCCAGGGGCCGGGCGCTGCTCGATGGCCAGGACATCACCGCCCTGCCGGCGGAGCGTCGCGGCATCGGCCTGCTGTTTCAGGACCCGCTGCTGTTCCCCCATCTGTCGGTGGCCGGCAACCTGCGCTTCGGCATGCCCCGCGCCACCCCCGACAAGCCTGAACGGGTCGAGGCGGCACTCGCCAGATCGGCCTGGCCGGTTTTGGCCAGCGCGACCCGGCCACGCTTTCCGGAGGCCAGAAGGCACGGGTGGCGCTGATGCGCCTGCTGCTCTCCGAGCCCTGTGCCGTGCTGCTCGACGAGCCCTTCTCCAAGCTCGACACTCATCTGCGCCACGAGATGCGCCAGCTGGTGTTCGACCGGCTTCGCGACGCGGGCCTGCCCAGCCTGCTGGTCACCCACGACCGGGAAGACGCCGAGGATGCCGGCGGCCGGGTGATCGAGCTAAGTCACTGAGAGAGCAATCCCTAGGCGATTGACGTGGAGCCGGCGACGCTATCCAAGGCATCATCAAGAGCCCCTCCAGCGCTGAACAGACTATATTGCAGCCATCAGGAGAACGAGATGAGCAACGACCCCACCGTCAAACGCTGGAGTGCCAAGCGCAAGATTGCGGTTGCCGAGGAAGCTCACCAGACCCCAGCCCCTCGGCTGAGCATTGTCGTGCCCACACTCGATGAGGCCGACACCATCGACGCCCTGATGCACCATCTGCTGGACTTCTGGGTCTGCGGCGTGGTGATCGTCGTCGTCGACGGAGGCAGCCAGGATGATACGGTCGCCCGAGCCAGACCATTGGCCACTCGTGTGCTCACCACGGCCCCTGGCCGCGCCAGGCAGATGACTATCGGCGCCAGGGCCAGCCGCGGGGAGCACCTGCTGTTTCTGCACGCCGACACGCGGCTGCCGCGCCTCGCCGACCAACGGGTGGCCGAGGCGGCCGAGGTCCTGGCGAGGAAGTACCGCCATGTCCGCTGAGTTCCCGCTGGGGATACTCGCCAAAGCGCCGCTGCCGGGCCGGGTCAAGACTCGGCTGATTCCGGCCCTGGGCGGCGGCGCGGCTGGCGCCTGAGCCTACCTACCATGCGGTGTTATCCACTGGTTTGATCATTCTTATGGACTCAATGCGGAGCGCGCCAGGTAACACCTGCTGCGCTCCACTCTCCTTGAGCTACTTAACCAGCAGCCTTGCAGCCACCGGCCTTATTGGGCTTCTGCTTCTGCCTCGGCCTCACCTTCCGCTTCTGCTTCTGCTTCTGCCTCGGCCTCACCTTCCGCTTCCGCTTCTGCTTCTGCCTCGGCCTCACCTTCCGCTTCCGCTTCTGCTTCTGCCTCGGCCTCACCTTCCGCTTCTGCTTCTGCTTCTGCCTCACCTTCCGCTTCTGCTTCGGCCTCACCTTCAGCCATCATGTGGTAGCCACTCTCGGTGGCGACATCCGAATAGATCGCCGTAAGAGCCGAGCCGCCAGCAACCAGTGCCAAGACGGGGACGGCATAGGCAACGCCCCTGGAAAGGCTGTTGAGAAGATTTTGTCGCTTGTCGTCCGGCATACATCCTCCTTGTCGGGAGTATCAGGGGAGATCGCTCACTTCAGGCATTATTGCCCTTGGCCAGCAGATAGAGCGCCATCATCACCAGCGTCACTTGGAACATCATGCCGCCGAGCGGGTGGGACGCAGTGGCCATGAAATGCCACTGCCCCCAATGCACCATGAAAATAGCCCCCAGCAGGATCAGGATCATGCCCAGGGCGGCCAGGCGGGTGGCCAGGTCACCCAACTGCGACGCAATCAAACCACCGAGCAGAATCAACAGGCCGGTACCGACCTCACCCAGGGCCACGGCGCTACCAAGCACCAGGGGGAGTCCCATCATCATGGAGAATTCGGCAACACCGCCGCCCATGAATTTGTCGATCCCCATGTAGAGAAAGACACTGGCCAGGGCGAAGCGCAGAAACCAGTGGGCATGCCTTTCGCCAGGTGCCTGCTGGACGGTGCCAGTGGTTCTGTCTGTGTTCATGTCATCATCTCCTTGGCTTGGTCTCAACGTATCGGGGTACGAGTGTCTGTCGAAGTTGGGTACACGACCTTACAGAGGAGGCACGAGACCTCGATCCCCCCAGGCACCGGCTCCTCAGGGCGAACGCTGGCGAGCCAGGCAGTAGCTCACGGCCAGTACGGCGCCGAAGACCAGGTGAGCGAAGATGGTGATCCAGTTTCTCGCCATCTCGAACCAGGGGAACATGGCGGTAAACAGGTAGAAATTCACCAGGTAGATCGCCAGCCCGAAGAGCAGGCCAGCTCCCAGTGCCTTTATCAGGCCGACCTCCTCGATGATAGGGGCAAGCAGCCAGGCATAGACCAGCGACAGGGTGAAATGCACCACCATGGCGACCAGCGTCAGGTCGATGGCGAAGGACGCAGGCGGTGGCAGCACTTCCGGTCCCATGCCGATAGCCGCGATCATTCTGACTGGTGCCCAGGGACTCATTCCCTGAAAGAGCCAGACCATGGCCATCTCCAGGAGGATGAAAACGACGCCGGCAATGAAGCCGGCAATGGCGGCAAGCCCCCAGGCACTCTGCTTCAGGCGCCGCCCCAGGATAGGCGCCATGCCGCTCATGGCATCGCCGGGGTCCGAGCTTTCCCTTCCCTCGGACACGGGAAGCTCATGGAGGGGAAAACGCTACAAATAAAATGCCATTAGCAGCGGATGAACCAGGATGCCGAAGGCGACCACGGCGAACACCATCACCAGCAGCTCATCCCGGTAGAGATAATCCAGGGGCAGCATCAGGGCCAGCCCCGCCGGTATCGCCCCCCGCAGCCCCCCCAACATCAGGGCATGGCGCCATCCTGGCGGCAGGGCGTAACCTTGCATACGGAGAAGGGGGCCCGAGCCATAGACCAGTATGGCGCGACTCAGCAAGAGCAATACGATGATCAGGCCGTGGGTCCAGTCCAGGGAAAATACCTGCAGCGCCATGGCCGTCCCCAGGGCAAAGAAGAGCACGCTTGCTCCCAGGCTGCCCAGGTATTCCCAGAAGTCGTCATAGAGTTCTCGCTTGCCTGTCTCGGCGCTGCGACGGGAGTGGCTGAAGGCCAGGGCCGCGAACACTACCGCGATGATCCCCGAGGCGTGCAGCAGGCGCTCGCTGAGCAGAAAGCCGGCAATGGGCAGGGCGAGGGTCAAGGTCAGTCCCGACATACGATTCTGCTCGCCCCAGTGGCGCACCAGACGCCCGATCAACCACCCAAGCAAAAGCCCAACCGGCACGGCAAGCAGCATGCTGCGAAAGGTTTCGATGGCGATATCACTCGGCAGGAAGTCGCCGGCCCCGATCACGGCCCCGGCGAGTGCTGTGAACATCACCACGGTGATGGCATCGATAAAGATCGACTCACCGTCCAGCAGCAGCCTGAGCCGCCTGGGTATTTTGAAACGGTCCAGCAAATGAGCAACGGAGATGGTATCGGTGGCAGCAACGGCGGCACCGAACATGAGCCCGTGGAGGTAGGGTAAGTCAAACAGCCAGGCGGCAGGCAGGCCGATCAGAAACATCGCCATGGGCATGCCGAGCAGCACCAGGAGCATCACCGGGCAAGCGGCGCGCACAAGAAGTGCGATCGGCAGGTGGCGTCCTTCCGAAAAGGCCAGCACTGGCAACAGTATGCCGAAGACAACAGCCGGATCGAGACGCACAGACGGAAGCTCGGGGGTTCGCGACGCAGCCAGACCATAGCCAATGCCCGCCAGAAGCAGCCATGACTCTGCCGGCAGCACGGTACGCGGCGCATAGTGGCGAATCGTTGACACCAGAAAAAGCAAGCCGCACAGCGCCGCCAGAAGCCGGGTATGGTCGTTGGCGAAGCCTTCCATCCTCTACCTCCAGATGCAATTTTCCAGCCCCTAGCCAGCATGAGCCGACAGGTGGGCTAGCGCTCACCTCGCCAGGTATAGGCGTGCAGTATGACGCCTCGATACTGTTCACCTTGAGTTCGTTATGAAGTGTCTTGAGCCAGGCGAGCCGCATGAGATGATTGATAATCGTCATCAGCAAAGCGGCAATCCTTACAGCTCCACTGAAAATCGCGTCAGCATCTGTATGCTTTAGGTGTAATGGTACTATTCTGGCAAATATTGGAATGATCGGTGCGAAATGCATATCGACGCTTGAGCTGCTATCTAGGTCGTGTGCGCCACGTCAACGTGCCGCCCAGATAAAGGGTAGCCGAGGAGCCGAGCCAAGTGCGTAGAAGAGTCCGACTGAACATTACTGATGCCTGAGGCCGCATGCCATGCTGTGTTAACGCATGCCTTGTGAACGGTCGTGTCGAAACAGGAACCCCTAACGTGACTGAACAAACACTAGACGACCGCATGCAGCGCCTGGTCGCCGTTAGGCCCCGGCTGCTCTCCTTCGCCCGCCTGCATTTGCGTAATCACGCCCAGGCGGAAGACGTCGTTCAGGATGCGCTGGAGGCCGCCATCGAGAAACAGGCCAGCTTTGCCGGGCGATCCGGCTATGAAACCTGGGTATTCGGCATCCTCAAGTACAAAATTCTCGATGCCATGCGGGCCCAGAAGCGCCAGGGCACCTGGCAGCCCCTGGAAGACGAAGGCGAAGCCGATGACGACGCCATCGATCGGCTGTTCCAGCAGAACGGTCGCTGGCTCAAGGAGGCGCGCCCTGTCAGTTGGGGGGAACCGGAAGCCGCTTTCGAGAACGAGCTCTTCTGGCAGGTGTTCGACGCCTGCATGATCACCCTGCCGGACAACGTGGCTCGCGTCTTCTCCCTGCGCGAGCTGATGGGGCTCTCCACCGAGGAGATCTGCCACGAGTTGGGCATCAAGGAAAACAACTGCTGGGTCATCCTTCACCGCGCCCGCCTGCGGCTGCGGGCCTGCATCGAACAGGGCTGGCTGACGGAGGAAGCCTCATGATGATCATGTGTCGACGCGCCACTGAGCTGATGTCTCAGCGGCTGGATCGCCCCCTGGCCTGGCCGGAGCGAATCTCGCTGCGCTTTCATCTCTCCATGTGCGGCGCCTGCAGCCAGTGCAACCGGCAGTTTGACTTGCTGCATGAGGCCGGCAAGCGGTTCGAGCCTGCGGCCCAGGAGCAGGAGCAGGAGTAGCCCCACCTGCGAATCATTGTCGCCAGCTGTAAGGTTCCCTCTGCGTGACCGACAAAGGCATCAACGGAGTCAATAACAGCCGATCGGGAGGGGGAACCATGGCCCAGCAGACGACATCGCATCGCTACTGGTTGGGGGGCAAGCGTGCCGCGGAACAGGACCGCTTCTTTCGGGATGCGCTCGATGCGCTCGGCTGGGAGCCGGGCGACCAGGATAACTGGGATGCCGCCTGGTTCACCGGCATGCCCGATCCTGACCAGTTCAAGCGCGTGTCGCCGCAGCGAAAGCTCAACCACTTCCCCGGCAACAATGCCCTCACCGTCAAGAGTCGGCTGCACGACTCACTGGCCGCCCTGAGGGAGCGGATGACCGAGTCGTTCGGCCCATCCCACGACGCCGTATCTCGGTTGGCCTTCTTTCCCCGAACCTATGCCATGCCGAAGGATTATCACGTCCTGCAGCAGGCGGCTCTGGAAGATCCTGACAAGCGCTGGATCCTCAAGCCCACCAACGCCTCCAAGGGCAAGGGCATCCGGGTGCTGGGCGATGTCGCCGAAGCGCCCCTGGAGCCCAACTGGATGGTTCAGGAGTATCTGGCGGAGCCTCACACCATCCGCGGGCACAAGTATGTTCTGCGCCTCTATGTCCTCGTATCTTCCATCGAACCACTGAGGCTCTACCTCTATCGGCAGGGTTTCGCCAAACTGGCCTCCGAGCCCTATGACATCAACGATGCGGACAACCCCTACAGCCAGTTGACCAACCCCGACATCAACGCGCTGAATACCACGGCAGAGATTCCCGTCGAGTTCATCGACCTGGAGCGCTACCGTCAGTGGCTCCGTGACCAGGGCCATGATGACGAACGGCTGTTCGAGCAGATTCACGACCTGGTCGTGCTCACCGTGATCTCCGCCGTCGATGCCATGCGCCGGCGCACCGCCGAATGCAGCGCCAACCCGCAGGATGTTACGAACTGCTGGGCCTCGACTGCATGGTGGACAGCGACCTCAAGCCTTGGATCCTGGAGTGCAACCTGAGTCCATCGCTGGGTATCTGTGCCAAGCCGGAGAGCGGCGGCATCGTCGAAGAAGCGGTCAAAGGCGGCCTGGTGAGAGACATGATCTCCCTGGTCGGCATCGGCGGCGCTCCTGCCAGCGGCCCGAACACCCATGCCGTGTCGTGGGAGGAGGCCACCCGCCATCTCGCCGATGAAGCAGAGGCCGAGCTGGCCAGGGCCGGCGACTACCGGCGGCTGTTCCCCGGTGCCGATCCGGCTCGCTATCTCCCGTTCTTTTCACTGCCACGACTCGCCGATGTCCAGCTTGCCGACAGTCTGGCGGGCCATCCCGTTCCGCGGCCACGGCTGGCGCGCCGCCATGTGGTCGAGATCCTCGACGAGGACCAAATGGCCCTCTATGCCACCCATACCGGTGAATACTATCGACTCAACGACACCGCCTCGCTGATCTGGCTGCTGGCGACCGAGGGGCTGGACCCCGATGCCATTGCCGAGCAGTTGGCCGGCACCTTCGCTGCCACGGACACCGGGTCACCGGATCCAGCGGTCCCGACTCGCCTGCAGCTGCGCCAGCAGGTCTGGGACGCCCTCGCGGAGTGGTGCCGTACGGGACTGCTCCGGCAACAGGGCAGCCAGGATGATACGCCGCTCTCTGCTGGTGGTGGTGAATCTTTGGTTGATGAGTCCGCTGGTGATGAGCAAGCCACTCCTGTCTCGCCCCCCGCCCGGCCTCTGCGCCTGGCGTGCCGGGAGGGCGACTATGTCCTGCATACCGATAGTGCCCCCGCCCTGGCGCGCCTGTCCGCCTTCTTCGCCGGCCAGCTCGCTGTCGGGTGCGAGGATCGCAGCCAGGGGACTCGCCTGGAGGTCCTGCGCGATTCGCCGGGCTATACCCTGGCCGCCCGGGGTGAGGTGATCGCGGCGAGGGTGACCCTGTCCGGGATTGGGCCGGTGGTTGCCACCTACCTGGCCAGGCAAGCGGCGTCGGACGAACGACCGGTCATCGACACGGCCCTGCTGACGGCGAGCAATGGGGCCGCTGCGATCTGCCTGTTTGCGACCCGCGACGATAGCACGGCCATGGCGCGGCATCTCGCGTCTTCACCGGATCTGACGCTGTCCCGAGGGCTACGCATGGAGGCGAATCGCTTTGGGCACGCCGAGCCGCTTGGGCTGCCGATTTCACAGGCCGGACGGCATGACGACGCGACACTGCCCGAGGCCGTCACGATACAAGGGGTGCTCTGGGTGAATCAGGGCAAGAGCTGCCTGGAGGACATCCACAGGAACGTATCGACACTCGATACCCTAGGGGCGCTGCTGCCTGCCTGCCTTGGCAACGGTGGCAAGCCCACGGGCGCCGCCAACGTCATGGTGCTCTCCGAGTGGCTCACCCGGTGTCCGCGCTGGGCCATCGAGACAGGCGAGACACCGGAGTCGGGGCTTTCCAGGGTCCTGGATGAGCTCGTGGCGGAATCCGGCGAGCCGGACGCCTCGCCGCATCACTGGCAACCTGGGGTCGCCGATGTCACCGCCAGCCGAGTGTGACGCCCGACCTGATCCGCTCAATCGCTCGACGCGGGTCTCAGCCCAGCCGTTCGCATAGGGAATCCAGGTCGGGCACCGTCAGGTCGGGCTCTATGGCCCAGGGTCGAAGGGTGCGTCGAGGCTGCGACGCACCCAGGCAGCATGCAGGCCGGCATGGCGGGCGCCGATGACATCGAAGGGGTTGCTGGAGATCAGCCAGGTATCGCCGGGAGCGACCTCGAGCCGGTTGCGCAGGTGAGCGTATACCGCCGGGTCGGGCTTGAAGCGCTTGACCTCATCGACGCTGATCACGGCTTCGAACCGATCGAGAATGCCGGCCTGATCGAGCAGGGTGCTGACCGCCGCCCCGGTGCCATTGGAGAAGGCCACACAGCGCACCCCGCTCTCGACCAGTCGGGTCAGCGCCTCCGGTGCCTCGGGAAAGGCGGGGAGCCGCCCATAGACCGACATCAGGTGGTCCTTGTCGACGTCGGAGAGGCGTGTCTGTAATGCACGATCGGTAAACTCCAGCGCCTCGAGGGTGCACTGCGAGAACGGCACGTAGGCGCCCATCAGGCTGCGGCGAAAACTGTATTCCAGCTGCTTGTCGCGCCAGCGGCGCGAGAACTCCGCGGCCAGCCCGGCCTTGTCCGACGCACCCAGTCGTGTTTCCAGCTCGGCCACCACGCCGTGGGTGTCGATCAAGGTGCCATAGACGTCGAACGCCAGTACCTGTGTCATTTGCTATGCCTTCGGTTGCCATGAACTCACCAGAATGGGGGCTGCCGGGCAGCGATTCAATCGTCAACCAGCCGCGAGAGGGCGAAACCGGCAATGGCCGTGTCCTGGACCCCGGTACCGGTCAGGTCGCAGACGGTGATCGTCGCCTCTGAAAGACGCAGTTGCTGGCCGTCGGCAACCACCCTGCCCAGCTCGTGGACCTTGAACGGGACTTCACGGCCGGCAAACGCCTTGAGTTCGCCGTTGTTCTCGCTCTGGGAATGGGTATCGCAGACGAAGGCGTCGGCCCGGGTCAGCACCGACTCGTCGAGTTCACGCTTCTCGGGGCTGTCGGCACCCATGGCTGTGACATGCACACCCTCGGGTAGGTCCCGTGCGTGCAGCAGGGGCTCCCGTGACGGGGTGGCGGTGACGATGATATCGGCCTGATCGCAGGCGGCATGCACGCTGTCGTGGATATGCACCTCGAGACCTTGCTCACGCATGTCATCGGCATAGGCCTCGGCGCTTTCCCGCCGCCGCGTCCAGATATCGATGATATCGATGTTGCGCACCAGGCGCAGCGCCTCGACCTGACGGCGCGCCTGCTCACCGGCGCCGATCACCGCCACGCGACGACTCTCCTCGCGAGCCAGGTGCTTGGCGGCGATGGCACCCGCCAGGGCGGTACGCACCATGGTCAGGTAGCCTTCATCGAAAAGCACGGCCTCCACCAGCCCCGTCTCGGCCGAGAAGACCATCATCAATCCGTTGAGACTCGGCAGGCCACGCCTGGGATTGTCGAAGGAGCCGGTGCTGACCTTGATGGCGAAGCGCTCCCAGCCCTTGATATGGGCCGTCTTGACGTCGACCTCGCTGTTGAACTCCTCCATCGACATGGAGAGGATCGGCGGTTGTACTGCCTCGCCCCGTCCCAGGGCGGCGAAGCCCGCCTCGACCGCGGCCATGGCCTCCCGGTCGATGCCGACCACCGCTGCGATAGCGTCACGCTCATGGAGCTGCATGAAATCCTCCTGTTCGCGCCTGGTTGATGCGCTATCTAGGAGCCTGTCGGATTTGACCGATCGTCACGAGAGATTTGGATTTCGAGACAAGTTTATCGATCTGATGAGGCGAATAGCCCGCTATTTAACGAATCAGAGCGAATGAAATTGGCCGAAAGACCGGATCTCGCAGTAGATCAGCGTTAAGCCCGACAGGCTCCTACCCTATCGATCGGCTATTTTCCTAGCCCGGTCAAAGGTTTCAAGCGACACCGCGTTACCGGAGAGGATCAGCGCCACTCGCTGGCCGTGCACCTCGACGTCGTGCTCGGCAAGGGCGGCGAGCCCTACTGCGGCGGCGCCTTCCACCAGCAGCTTCTCGTGATCCAGGATGTCGACCATGGCCCGGGCGATGGCCGCCTCCGAGACCTGACAGTGATCGTCCATCACCTCGCGTACCAGTTCGAAGGTGCAACGGTTGTCGAGGCCGATACCGCCACCCAGGGAGTCGCCCAGGCTCTCGACCTCCTCTACCTCGACGGGATGGCCGGCCTGAAGGCTCGCCCACATGGCCGCCCCGTGTGTCAGGCTGACGCCGGTGACCCGGTCCCGGGACGTATGGCCTTTACCGCCGCACCGATGCCGCCCAGCAAGCCGCCACCGGAGAGCCCGACGATCACCCGGTCGAGGTCTGGCGCGTCCTCCATCAACTCCAGGCCAATGGTGCCCTGCCCTGCTGCAACCAGCGGGTCGTCGAAGGGCGGAATCATGGTCATGCCGCGCTCGCGCACCAGCCGTTCGACCTCGGCGAAGGCCTCGTCCTGGCTCCCGCCCACGCGCTTCACCTCGGCACCCAGCGCCTCGATGGCGGCCACCTTGTTGCCAGGCACCAGTCGCGACAGGCAGATCGTCGCCGGCACGCCGAGACGCGACGCGGCCAGGSCTACCGCCCGGCCGTGATTCCCCGTGGACGCGTGGTGACGCCGGCCGAGAGCGACTCGCGACCTCGGGCTTCGATAAGCGCGGCGACCATGTTGGTGGCACCGCGCAGCTTGAAGGCGCCGCTCGGCTGGCAGGTTTCCAGCTTCAGGTAGATGGCGGCGTCAAAACGCGCTGAGAGTGCCGCCGAGTGGATCAGCGGCGAGCGCACCACCTGGCCGGAAATGCGCCGACGTGCCTCGTAGATCAGGGCTGGCGTCACCCCATGGCGTGGCAGCATGGTCACCCCTTTCACTCTTCACGGGACAAACGTGGAACCGGGCCACAAGGGCCCGGCTGATTTACTGACTGGGAGTATAGAAAATATCGCGAACCCTGCCGCGGAGGCCCGCGACAGGGGCCGGCATCAGCCGACGGTCATGGTGGCCTTGATGGCACCCTCACGGACCAGTTCGTCGGTTACCTTGTCCACGGCACGCCGGGCGCGGGCGACGATCTCGTCGACTTCGGCTCGGGTGGTGGTCAACGGCGGCGCGAAGCCCAGGATATCGCCCTGGGGCATGGCGCGAGCGATCAGGTTCTCGTCCAGCGCCGCGGCGGCGATACGCGGACCCACCTTGAGCGCCGGGTCGAAGTGCTCGCGGCGAGCCGGATCGACGGAGAACTCGAGGGCCGCCAGCATGCCCACGCCACGCACGTTGCCGACGATCGGGCTATCGCCGAAGGCCGCCTGCATCTGCTGCTGCAAGTAGCCGCCGGTCTCGGCGGCGTTGGCGGTAAGCCCTTCGCGCTCGATGATCGCCAGGTTGGCCAGACCCGCGGCACAGCCCAGGGCGTGGCCGGAGTAGGTCCAGCCATGGCCGATGGGGCCATACTCGCCGGTGCCCTGCTCGAGCACCTGCCAGACGCGGTCGCCGACGATCACGCCGGAGAGCGGCTGATAGGCGCTGGTCAGGCCCTTGGCGACGGTGATCAGGTCGGGCTTGATTCCGTAGTAGTGACTGCCGAAGTCGGCGCCGATCCGCCCGAAGCCGCAGACCACCTCATCGGCAATCAGCAAGATATCGTACTTGGCCAGCACCGCCTGGATCTCCGTCCAATAACCTTCCGGCGGCGGCACGATGCCACCGGTGCCCAGCACCGGCTCGCCGATGAAAGCAGCCACGGTGTCGGGGCCTTCGACCAGGATCATCTCCTCGAGCTTACGTGCGCAGTGCTTCGAGAATTCGCGCTCGGACATGCCTTCCAGTTCCGCGGCGCGCTGGTAGTAGAATGGCGCCTCGGTATGACGGATGGTGTCGATGGGCAGATCGAAGTGGTCGTGGAACGCCTTGAGCCCGGTCAGCGAGCCCGAGGCGATGCCGGAGCCGTGGTAGCCACGCATGCGCGAGATGACCTTCTTCTTCTGCGGCAGGCCGCGCACGTTGTTGTAGTAGCGCACGATCTTGAGCTGGGTCTCGTTGGCATCGCTGCCCGACATGCCGTAGTAGACCTTGGACATGCCGGGGCCGGCCAGCTCGAGAATCTTCTCGGAAAGTGCGATCTGCGGCTCGTTGGAGTGCCCCACATAGGTGTGGTAGTAGGAGAGCTCCAGCGCCTGCTGATAGATGGCCTCGGCCACCTCGGTGCGCCCGTAGCCGATGTTGACGCAGTAGAGCCCGGCGAAACCGTCGATGAACTCGCGGCCGTCCTTGTCGACGATATGGATCCCCTTGCCGCCGGTGATCACCCGGCCCGGCGCATCGCCATGGGCGAAGTCACGCAGGTGGGTAGAGGCGTGGAAGGTGACCTTGCGGTCGCGGTCGATCAATTCCTTGTGCTGCTGGCTCATTGCGTTCTCTCTTTTCGAAGGGCTCCCCGGCTCCGCCGGGGAGAATGTTCACAAGACTCATATTTGGGTGTACATCGCCGCCATGCGACGACTCGCGATGCCCTCGGACGAAACCCTGAGGCTTCGCTTGCGGCTTGCGCATCGAATCGGAACCAGGTCCCTGTTGCCGATTCTCGATCGACATCCCTGTCGATCGCCGCGCGCCGCTGCGCTTGCCTCAGCATCCTCGGGTAGATATCGCTCGATGTCGCATCCCGGCTGAGTGTTATTCGTTAGCTCCCGGAAACAGACCCTAAAGCACCCAGGCAGTAGTACTTGGTTTCCAGATACTCATCGATCCCGGTGATGCCGCCCTCGCGACCCAGGCCCGACTGCTTGACACCGCCGAAGGGTACGGGAGGGCCGGTCATCTTCACCGAGTTGACGCTGACCATGCCGAACTCCAGCGCCCGCAGCATCTTCCAGATGCGGCGAATGTCGTGGGTATAGACATACGCGGCGAGGCCATACTGGGTGTCATTGGCCAGGGCAATCACCTCATCATCATCGGTATAGGCCATCACGCCTGCGATGGGGGCGAAGCTCTCCTCCTGCCATAGACGCATCTCCCGGGTCAGGCCGGTCAGCAACACCGGCATGAAGAAGTTCTCGCCCGGTGCCTGATTCTGATCGCCGGCGACCAGGGTCGCGCCCTTGGAAATCGCGTCATCGACGATACCGGCGGCCTTGTCGACCGCCTGGCGATGAATCAGCGGCCCCAGGTCGATCTCGCTCTCCAGCCCGTTGCCCACGGTCAGCGCCGCCATGCGCTCCGCGAAGTGCTCGACGAATTCGTCGTGGATCGATTCGTGGACCAGAATGCGATCCGCGGCCAGGCAATCCTGACCGGCGGTCTGGAACTTGGCCGCCACCGCCGCGAAGGCCGCCTCCTTGGGGTCCATATCCGGCCCGACGATAAAAGGCGCATCGCCGCCCAGCTCCAGCGACACCCGCTTGACGGTGTCTGCGCACTGCGCCAGCAGCAGGCGGCCCACCCGAGTGGAGCCGGTAAAGGAGAGCGCCTTGATGCGTTCCTCGGCACAAAGGATCTTCGACACCTCAGGAGCATCGCCGAGCACGACGTTGAAGATACCCGCCGGGATCCCCGCCCTCTCGGCCAGTTCGGCCAGGGCCAGTGCCGAGAAGGGTGTCTCGCCGGCCGGCTTGACGATCACCGGGCAGCCTGCGGCCATGGCGGCCGCGGCCTTGCGAGTGATCATCGCCAGTGGGAAGTTCCAGGGCGTGATCAATGCCGCGATGCCGATGGGCTCCTTCAGGGTGCCCAGCGCCGCATTGGGGATGTGGCTGGGTATGGTCTCGCCGAAGGTACGCTTGCCCTCCTCGGCGAACCAGCGCACGAAGCTGGCCCCGTACTCCACCTCGCCGCGGGCGTCCGGCAGCGGCTTGCCCTGCTCCAGGGTCATGATGGTGGCCAAGTCCTCGCGGTTGGCCTGAATCAGGTCGTACCAGGCCAGGAGTCGCTCGCAACGCTCATCGGCACGCAGTGCCCGCCAGTGAACGAAGGCAGCCTCGGCGGCGTCCACGGCTTCACGAATCTGGTGGGCTTCCAACCAGGGGATATGGCCGATCGCCTCGCCCGTGGCCGGGTCGAAGACGGCCTCCTCGCGGCCGCCCTCGCCGTGGGTCCACTTGCCATTCACATAGGCGTACTGGCGGAACAGGCGCGGATCGTCGAGTCGAGCGGACAGCGTCTTGGACAGTTTCATGGGTACCTCCCCTGACACCGGCTGGTCCTGGCTGAATCCTGGCCGGTGATGACAAATATGGCGGGCAGCCAGTGGCTGCCCGATGTCTACAGGGTAAGGGTTAAGTGGAGTCAGGACTTTCCGATCATCAAGGCGCCCGATACGGTTTTTTTTGTCCTGACGGGCGGAAGTGCCGTTTTTTCTGCTGCCGCCCATAAAACCTCAGCCGGCGGGAGGCTCCTTCAGCGCTGCCTCGGTAAACACCAGCAGCCCCAGCTCCGGCCGATAGCCGTGGATCTCGGTGACATCCAGTGCCTGCAGGAAGTAGAGAATCTCCTCGCTGACCACCTGCCCCGGCACCAGAACCGGAAAGCCCGGCGGATAGGGGATGACGAAGCTCGCCGACACCACATCGCGCCCCGCTCGCATCTGGCCCTGCAATTCGCCGTTATCGAAGCGAAGATACTCGGTGTTCTCCTCGTCGTAGCTGAGAAAATAGGCCCGGCGAATATCCCCTTCCGGCGTGGCGCTCTCGACATCGGGGCGAAAGGCATCGTGAAAGCGACTGAAATCGGGCAGCGGCGGCAGCTCCTTGGTCAGGGAGTGGACGCGGTTCTCGATGATCTTGCGCTCCGGCCGGCTGCTCTCCTCCCAGCGGTATTCGAACTCCTTGGCCAGCTTGATCAGCACATCCAGCAGATAGGCGATGGAGCCCCGGGTGGTGCCGATATTGGTCATGAAGAGCACGGTATTGCGCGAGGTCTTGTTGATCTGGATTCCGTACTTGTTCATCAGGTATTCGTTCTTGAAGGTATCGCCATCGATTCCGGTGGTGCCGATGGCAATGGTGATGCGGCTGGGATCGACCACGAACTCGTCCCGGGCCCAGGCTTCCTCCATCTTGTTCCAGCCCGTGACCGGGTCGTAGTAGGACTCGACGCCGGACTCCCGGTACTCCGCCGGCACCATGTCCTTGTTCTTGAGCACCCGAAAGTATTTCTGCAGCAGCGGGTGGCTGTAGAGCTGCTCGCGCAGCGACAGCGCCGCCTCGACCTGGGCGTGAACCAGCTCGAAACCCTCCATTTCCGCCTGCATGCGCCCCACGTCCAGCGAAGCGACGATCTGGTAGTTGGGCGAGGTTGAGGTATGGGTCATGTAGGCTTCATGGAACGGCGCCTCGACCTTCTGGCGATAGTCCTGGTCGAAGACGTGGATCATCGAGCCCTGGCGCAGCGACGTCAGGGTCTTGTGGGTGGAGTGCGTGGCATAGGCGCGGATACGTACCTGATCGGGATCGGGCATCAGCCGACGCTCCAGCCAGGTAGCATCGTCGTCGGGATCCAGCTCATCGAACTCGGCCTTCCAGGCGGCGTACTCCTCCCGATACTTGTCGCTGCGATAGCGCTCTCTCAGGGTGCGGGCAGCATGCATGGCGGTACGCGGCCGATAGGTGGGGTTGAAAGAGGCGAAGGCGAACCAGGCCTCGTCCCACAGGAACACCAGGTCGGGCTTGATCGCCAGGCACTCCTCCATCACCCGGCGCACGTTGTAGACCACACCGTCGAAGGTGCAGTTGGTCAGCAGCAGCATCTTCACCTTGTGCAACTGGCCCGAACGCTTGTAGCCGAGCAGGGTCTTCTTGATCTCGTGCAGCGGCACCGCGCCATACATCGAGTAGTCGTGCAGCGGATAGGAGTCGAGATAACTGACATGGGCGCCGGCCAGGACCATGCCGTAGTGATGCGACTTGTGGCAGTCCCGATCAACCAGCACGATGTCCCGCGGCTTGACCAGCGCCTGGACCACGATCTTGTTGGCCGTGGAGGTGCCGTTGGTGACGAAGAAGCTCTGTCTGGCACCGAAGGCACGGGCCGCATACTCCTGGGCCTTCTTGATCGGCCCGTAGGGCTGCAGCAGCGAATCCAGCCCACCCGAGGTGGCCGAGGTCTCGGCGAGGAAGATGTTGATGCCGTAGAAGTCGATCATCTGGCCCGCCCAGTGGGATCGAGTCACCGATTTCCCCCGGGAGATGGGCATGGCGTGGAAGACCCCGGTGGGCTTCTTGCTGTATTCGCGCAGGGCATCGAAGAACGGCGTGCGGTAGCGGTTGTCGATGGCCCGCAGGATGGTGTGGTGCTGCTCGATGTAATCCGTCTCGCGATAGAAGATCCGGTTGAAGTAGCGGATATCGCGACTCGCCGTGGCCTCCACGTCGCCGCTGGTGACCAGGAACTGGTCGATCTCGGGCCTCAGCTCATGAATCATCGAGCTGAGCAGGATACTGCGCTCAGCCTCGGTCTGATTCTCCAGCTCCTTCTCCGACAGCCCCTCCAGGTAGTTGCGCAGCGCGCTCAGGTTGTATTTCGACTTGTAGGGAAATTCGTAGCGGATCAGGCAGGCCTGGATATTGGGATTGACCAGCACCGCGATCAACGCATCCTCGAAGCTGCGCACCGTGACCACGTCGTAGACGAACTTGTCTTCGGGGCGCCGCATGTTACGGAAGGCCTCGCGCACCACCTCCTCCTCCTGGGGGGAGAGGTTGTCGACGATCAGCAGCTCGAAGTAGGGCTGGGCGGCGCTGTTGGATGCCGGGTGGCCTCGCCGCAGCTGGGCCAGGGCATCCAGGGTCTCCAGGTCTTCGGCATTGGCGTCGCTGTCGCTGAGATCGACATGGCGACGACGGTAGGATTCGCTGATCAGCGCCCTCACCAGTCGCTTGACCACCTTCTCCAGCAGTACGTATTCGTCGCGGTCAAAGAGCGACCAGAGATGACGAAAGTCCTCCTTGGATGGAAAGGCGTGGTAGTCCTCGATGATCTCCAGCCGGGTCAGCTTGACGTCGATGGCCTTGATCAGGTTCTTGGCCCGGCTCTCGTCGTTGAGCCTGACCAGAATACCCAGGTCCCGCTTGAGTGCGTTCCAGGTGTCGGCGCGCAGCTGTGAGATCTTGTGGTAGAAGCCCAGCGCCGTATAGGCCGTTTCGGGCACCGTATAGGAGGACTCGGATTGACTGGTCTCTTGCATCACGACACCCCATCCCGTTCGTTATCGATTGTTGTCGGCCGGCCAGGCTGTACCCGACGGTCTCAGCCGGCATTCAGGCCGCGCGCGCCGTAGCGCACGGTCAGATGCTGCTCCGGAAAATCCGTGAAGGAGAGCTTCAGCCACATTCCCGGCCAGTGATACTGGGCATGCCCCGCCCGGGGCCGGTAGACCGCGGTGTAGACGGTACCCAGGCCGCGCCGGTAGTCGTGGCGAAACAGCGGCGGCGAGAAGAACGCCGAGACCAGTCGCTCCTCGGTGGTGCTCTCGTCGTCCACCAGGATCGACAGCTGCCGCTCGCGAATCAGGGTCTCGGAGGCCAGGGCATGGGCATACCACTCGATCTTCTTCTGGTGGTTGGTGGCCACCGGTACGCGGCGAATGCTGGCACGCTGGTCCGGTGCGATCATCGCCGTGACGTAGCGACCGGAGGCGTCGGCCACGGTGATGTTGTAGGCCATGTGGGTCGGCACCCGGGCCAGCACGGCGGCGGCCTCGGGCACCGTATCGCAGAACTCGAGGATGTAGCGCAGGATGATCGGCGCGCCGAAGCCCTCCCCCACCACCTTGCGACCGCCGAAGGCCAGCGATACCGCCAGGCCGCTGTCGTTGATGCCATCGAGCACCCCCCAGAGGCAGTCGGACATGGCGATCACGCCGCGACCGTTCCAGTTGGTGTAGAGGATGGTCCCCTCGCAGAGCTCCGGCGGATAGTCGTAGTTGCGTGCCAGCACGGTGACGTCGCTTCGCGCCAGCACTGCCTGGGAGCAACCGGTGATATAGGGCGGTGGCCGATAGAGGCTCAACAATCGTGAAGCCAGATCGCCGCCACCGGCCAGGGCGCAAAGGGCCCGGTAGGTATCCAGCAGCTCCGGCATATGCTGGCGCAAGGCGTTATAGCAGGCCAGATAGGCCGGACGCTCCCGCTCGCCCTCGGCCAGGTACCACTGCTCATAGGCCGGCCAGTGGTAGTCGAACAGCGACTGCCACTTGCGCCCGGGCTCTCCTCACGGACGGTGCGGAAAATCAGCGTCTTCTCCATATCAGGCATCGCACCACCGCAGGGGGGGCGCCGCTCCACTCCGCTCAGAGAATCTTGAAATTGCCGCCACCGACGGCATGGCTGACGGCCACCTCCTCCACCACCGGATCCTGCAGAGACTGGCCGGCATACTGGCCGCGAATACCGTCGATCCAGGCGCGGGCGCGCTCGGTGAGCTGGAAGTCGTCATCCATCAGCCGGCCCCTGGTAATCAGGATGCCGAGGTCCGCCCCCTCGTAGCGGAAATCGCCGGCGCCGCTGATACGCAGGAAGAAGCCCTCCTTGTCGTTCTCGGCGGCGTGGGGGTGGTAGCTGTAGTGGTCGTAGCCGATGCTGCCGTCCTCGGCCATCTTCCACA
This sequence comes from Halomonas sp. BC04, assembly GCF_000568385.1. Taxonomy (NCBI): domain Bacteria; kingdom Pseudomonadati; phylum Pseudomonadota; class Gammaproteobacteria; order Oceanospirillales; family Halomonadaceae; genus Halomonas; species Halomonas sp. BC04. The sequence continues at coordinate 4,846 of NZ_AZQX01000242.1, read as the reverse complement.
CGCCGGTACGCGGGGCCTGGGTGAGCAGGTCGACGCTCTCGTCAGTGTGCTTGATCACCAGCTGACTCCAGCTGTCGACGCTGTCGGGGTGCGACCAACGGTGATTGATCTCCTCGATGTCCAGCTCGAAGTCGAGGTCGGAGAACTCAAGCAGGTGGAAGAGGAACAGCGGGATGTCGGAGTGGGCGAAGGCAGCCACGTTGGTCAGCGAGCTAGCCCCGGTGACTCGCGGGTTGAGCTCGCCCAGGTAGACCTCGCCGTTGTCCATGTCGATCAGGAAATCGAGTTCGAAGTAGCCTCGGTAGCCCTCTTCGCGCAGGGCCTCGCCGAACAGGAAGGTGTACTCACGGGCCTTGTCGCGGATCTCCTGGGTGAAGGCGCCGGCGAACATTTCGTTGCCGCACCAGCCGCCCTTGTAGGGGGTCAGCGTCTTGAAGCCGACCAGTTCGGTCATCAGCGGACCCACCACCGTGCCGCAGCGGGTGGCACAGGCCTCGATGGCCGAGCCGCGGCAGTTGATGCGCTTCATGATCTTGACCTCGGGTTCGGCCTCGATCTCTTCGGCGTGCTTGTAGTAGTCCTCTTCGCTGGCGATGAAGAAGGTGGTGTGACCGGAATCACCAAAGGCGGTCTGGACCACCAGGTCGTCGCCCAGCTCGCGGCTGACTTCACACAGCTCCTGGTAGCTACCCACCTTCGCCAGCACGTTGGGCACGCTGGGCACACCGGCCTTGTTGCCGATGCGCACCGTCTCGATCTTGTTGTCCATCCGCTGTCGGAGGGTCGCGGGGGGAAAGGCAATGCGAAGCCCCAGCTGCTTGCACACCTCCTCGGTGTGCTCGTCGAACATCAGGAAGGCGGCCACACCCGCACTGTCGCCGGAGGCCCGGGACTGGATGAAGTCGATGACCTCCTTGTGCTCGAGCAGGTAGTTGTTGATGTCCTCGATGCTCTCGAAATCCCGGGGAAACTTCTCCTTGGGGACGAAGACATTGCGCTGCTGGCCGTCGAAGCAATTGATGTAGTTGATATGGCGGAAGTTGCCCACCCAGTCACCGATGCCGAGCAGGTTGAAGTTGGTAGCGGAGATGAAGTAGATCGGTTCCTTGTTGTTGAGGAAATGGCGGCGAACGTCGGCAATGCTTGTTATTTTGCGCATTTTTGTCGCTCCATCAGTGGAAGAACCCGCCTGCGGAGCGGGTCTGCCAGAGGGCGGCGGGGTAGAGCCCACCGCGGGGGCCTGGCCGAACAAGCGGCGCAGGACACGAATCAGTGACTCCAGCATGGCTCTCTCCCTTGGCTCTTGCCGCCGCTGCTGGCGGCTCAGTACTCCTCAACGTCGGCGCGAAGAGGCTTGGCTAATGGGCCAAGGGTATCCAGGAATGCCGTGGAACCGTTCTCGCTACGGTACACGGAGAAGTCGACCCGGCGTTCGCGGAAGCTCTTCAATGGCTGGCCGAGACCACGCAGACCGGTTTCTCGCTCGCGGCGCACCCGGTTCATGTCCACCTCGATGGGCATGACCTCTTCGCCGGTGCCTGCCTGGTGAATGACGTCGCCGGAGGGACCAACCACGATGGAGCGACCGTTGCCGAGTGCACCAGCGCCATTGATATCGAAAAAGTAGCACTGGTTGACCGCCGCGTTGGTGCGGGCGATGGAGAGCTCGATATCGCGGTCGATGGTATCGGTCATGGTGGGATGGAGGATCACCTCCGCGCCCATGGCCGCCAGGGTGCGGGTGGTCTCGGGAAACCACATGTCGTAGCAGATCGACACCCCGAAGCGGCCCACGTTGGCACATCGAAGGTGACGAACTCGCTGCCGCTCTCCACGCCCGCCTCGTAGGGGAGGAAGGGGAACTGCTTGCGGTAGCGGGCCACGACATGACCATGGGGATTGATCACCGACAGGGTGTTGTAGACGCTCTCGCCGACCCGCTCGAACATGGAGCCGGGAATCAGCCAGATGCGGTGCTGCTCGGCCAACTGGCAGAACATCGCCTCGGCGGTGCTGGGCATCGGCTGGGCGTGATGCGGTGACGCCCCCAGGGGCATCAGTTCGCTGAACAGCACCATCTGGACCTGGGGAAAGCGGCTCATCAACACATCGACGCGGTGTCGCATGGCCTCGGTATTGTCACCGTGGTGCAGCGCATGCATCTGCACTCCGGCAATGGTGAAATAGGACATCGTCGCTCGTCTCCGTAGGCGATCTCGGTACATCCGGGGCGCTGTCTTGTGCGTTCTCTGTCAGCAAGGAAGCGTCAGCGGGATCGCCCGGCACAGGTGAGCAATTGGCTCACCACCAGCTTAAGCCAAATTCATCAACATGTAATCAACGATACTTTCCCAGGGCCGCCATGGAATCAGGAAAGCTCAGGTCAGGTAATCGGGGAGCACATGAGGGCTTTTCTGCTTGACGCTCTTGGTGACGATATAGGTGAAGTAGCGCTCGATGCCGGTCTCGGAGGTGAGCCAGGCATCGATCAGGCGCTGGTAGGCATCGATGGAGTCGGCTTCCACCTTCATCAGGTAGTCCACCCCGCCCCCCACCGCCACGCACTCGGTCACCTCAGGCGTGGCGTGGACCAGCGCCTCGAAGCGGGCGAAACTGGCAGCGTTGTGCTGCTTCAGCTCGATCTGAACCCAGACCGGGGTACGGCGCACCAGGGCCTCGGGATTGATGCGTGCACTGTAGCCTTCGATGATGCCGGCCTTCTCGAGGCGGCGCACACGCTCCCAGCAGGGGCTGACCGAGAGGTTGATCGCCTCGGCCAGCCTGGACTTGGTGATGCGCCCGTCCCGGGAGAGTATCTCGAGAATCTTCAGGTCATAGCGGTCGAGCTTCATCACTCCAGCGACTCCACGACTTCGGCAATCACGGCGATGGTATCGCCCATGTTGACCTGGGCAGGAAAGCGTCGAGCGGCAAGCACGCCACTGCGCTCGGCGCGATACTCCACCGGCGCCGCGCCACTGCGGGCCGGATCGTAGACCCGGGCGATCACCTCCCCCTTCCGGACCACATCGCCCAGCATCAGGGTCAGCTCCAGCAGGCCCGAGTGCTCGCTCTGCACATAGCAGCTCGCATCGGGCATATCGAGATAGATCTGCGGCTCGGCAGGCAGTTCCAGCTTACCCCCCATGAGACCGAACTGAATCAGGAAGTTCCGAATGCCACGCTCGGTAATGGCCAGGGTCTCCGGCGTCGAGGTGCCGCCGCCACCGAGTTCGGTGGCCACGAACACCTTGCCCTGCTCCTCTACCACGGTATCGAACAGTGAGGCGGCATCGAGCTCGAACATCATCATGGCGTAGGGAGCGCCAAAGGCCTTGGCCCCCTCCAGAGCCTGGCGCTGCTGCTCGGGATTCTCCAGCACATGGGAGGCGCCGAAAGGAATGATGTCCAGGGTGCGCCCACCCGAGTGGAGGTCGAGCACCACGTCGCACATCGGCACCATCACCCGGGTGAAGTAGTCGGCGATCTTCTCGGTGACGCTACCGTTCGGGTCGCCGGGGAAGCTGCGGTTGAGGTTGCCGCCATCGAGCCCGGAGGTGCGCTTGCCTGCCATCACCGCCGGGGTATTCATGCAGGGCACGATGATCACCCGGCCGCTGACGTCCTCGGAACGCAGGCTGCTGGACAGCTTGAGCAGCGAGGTAATGCCCTCGTACTCGTCGCCGTGATTGCCGCCGGTGAGCAGCGCCGTGGGGCCCTGCCCGTTCTTGATCACGGTGACCGGGATCATAACCGCCCCCCAGGCGGACTCGTCCACGGAGATGGGCAGCTTGAGAAAACCGTGCTGGACGCCATCGGCGTCGAAGTCAACAGTGGCGCTGATGGGGCTGGGGCGCATCTGGCTGGGAGGCTTGGTCATGTCCTGGAACTCCTTGTTCAATGGCAGCAGGCGGCTGCTCGGGGCTATTCTGGCGGCAAGCCTGCGAGGAGGCGCTGTGAATACTTCCCTGTAAGCTACTTTTGCCTTCCCTGGCAAAAGACCACCTCTTCGGCTTGCCCCCAGCGCCCCTTCGTTGGCGGTGTTACGAGATCAGCGCACAAAAAGCTGGCGGGGGAAGTTCGCCAACGCTTCGCAGCCGGTCTCGGTGATCAGAATGCTCTCGGTGATCTCCAGGCCCCACTCGTCCTGCCACAGGCCGGGCATGAAGTGGAAGGTCATGCCCGGCTGCAGGATGGTCTCGTCGGAGGGGCGCAGACTCATGGTGCGCTCGCCCAGTCGGGTGGATAGCTGATACCGATAGGATAGCCGCAGCGCGCCCCACCCCGATCGAAGCCGTACTTGTCCATGGCCGCCCCCAGCGCCATGGCGATATCGGCGGTACGATTGCCGGGCTTGGCCACGGCCAGGCCACGCTCGATGCCCTCCAGCAGCGCCGACTCGGCACGGATGAACTCCTGGGGGGGCCGCCCCAGGAAAACGGTGCGCGACAGCGGCGCATGATAACGCTTGAACACACCGGCAATCTCGAAGAACGTGCCCTCGCCCTCGCGGAAGGGCGTGTCGTCCCAGGTCAGGTGAGGTGCCGCCGCATCCTTGCCGGTGGGCAGCATGGGCACGATGGCAGGATAGTCGCCGCCAAAGACCTTGCCGTGCTCATCGACCCAGCCCTCGATACCGACACGGTAGATCTCGGAAACCAGCTTGCTCTTGGGCAGGCCGGGCTCGATCACCTCGAGGATACGCGTATGCATGCCCTCGACGATCTTGCCGGCAATGCGCATGTAGGCGACTTCCTGGGGAGACTTGATCGCCCGACACCAGTTGACCAGCGCATTGGCATCCATGAAGCGGGCATGGGGCAGCTCGCGCAGCAGGCACTGATAG